>DAOVKD010000153.1 GCA_030631975.1 Candidatus Woesearchaeota archaeon | reverse complement strand
TTATTAACAGATTTGTTTCTAAAATATAATAATGAAAGGAACAATTTTAGCATTTGTTGCGGTGGCACTTTTTAGTTCATATGTCATATTTGGAAAAATATTATTATCTAATGTAAGTCCATTCATAATACTTGTTCTGAATCAAACATTGGCAGGAATAATTCTAATATTAATTCTTGATCTAGTTAAAAAAATCAAAGAAATAAAGGAAACATCAAGGCATGATTTAAAATTCATGTATTTGATATCAATTTTCTCTGCGGTAGGAGGTCCTTTACTATTTTTACTTGGCCTTAAATTAACTTCTGCTACAAACACAATCTTAATTGGAAAGTCTGAAGCAATCTTAACAAGTTTACTTGCAATCTTTATTTTGAAAGATAAAATTACTAAACATCAAATAATTGGTGGACTGATTATGTTTTTAGGTATCACAATCATTGCTACAAACAGTTTTTCTTTAGGATTATCACTTAATACTGGAGATATTTTTATATTTATTTCGGCGTTGTCATACGCGATTGGTACAGTACTATTTAAGAAATACATGCATCATATCCCTCCAGAAGTAATAGTCAGTTTAAGAAATCTGTTTGGCGCATCAATATTGTTTATTATTTCTCTTTTTTTAGTGGATTTTTCCGTTGTAATTCAAGTTTTATCAATAAAATTTGTATTCGCTGTATGTGATTAGCGAAAAAAGGAAATAGTAGTTATTTCTTATTATATTTATGGTATGTGAAGAATGTAAACCTGAGTTTGATAAACTTATCAAGCGCATAGAAGAACTTGAGAAGAAGCTTTTAGCATATGAGAATGCTAATACCCCCTCCAGTAAAATAAGGTTTCCTCCTAGAATCCTAAACCAAGACAAGAAAAAACCAGGACAAAAAGAAGGGCATGAAGGAGTAACAAGAGATAATCCAAATCCCACTATGACCTTAGAAGCCATAGAAGACAAATGCCCTAATTGCAAAAGCAAGTTAGGCAAACCCTTCAAGACAACTACTAAGATTATTGAAGAAATTCCTGAACCGCAACCTGTGGAAGTTATGGAATATAGGATCAACCATTACCTATGCAGTCATTGCGGTAGCGAGGTAGTTGCTCAAGCCCCTATTCCTGATAATAGCAGATTCGGAGCAAATACTTTAGCTCATACCACCCTGCTTAAGTTTGAAGACAGGCTTCCTCTTAGGAAAGTATGTTCTTCCTTAAAGAGGCAGTTTAACCTTAATATGAGTTCTGCCACTGTATTTGATATTACAAGAAGAGTAAGCGATAAGCTTGCGGCAGAATACAACAAAATTCAGGCATTTTTGAGAAGGTCTAAATCAGTCAATATTGACGAGACTGGAATGAGAGTAGATGGCCTTAACTTTTATCTATGGGTATTTACAAATAAGAAAGCTTCCTTATACATAATAAGAAAAAGCAGAGGCAAAGGAGTTATTGAAGAAGTCTTAGGAGAGAATTACAAAGGCGTTATTGGTTGTGACGGATGGACAAGCTACCGCTCTTACACAGGCAATATGCAAAGGTGCTGGGCTCATCTGCTAAGAGAAGCTAAGTACCTAGCTGAGCAATTTGATTCAGCTAAACATCTTTATCAGGGCTTAAAGAGATTATATGATAAAGCTAAGAGTAAAAAGCCTCCCTCTAAAGACAAACTTATTCTTGAGATGAATCAATGGACAGATTATGCAGACTGCTATAAAGAACTGAGAAAGTTTTCTGTCACAGTAAAGAATGGAATAGAGCACTGGTTTACTTTTGTAAATAATAAAAGTGTAGAGCCTACAAACAACAGAGCAGAAAGAGCATTAAGGGAACTTATTGTTCAAAGAAAAATAATTGGAACTCTAAGGAATGAAAAAGGAACAACCATAATGGAAAGAATAAATAGCTGTATAGCGACATGGAAACAAAGAGGGTTAAATCCTTTTACTGAGCTAAAAGCTCAGTTGTGCTAATCACATACGTTTTTGCTGCCGCAGAAGAGTCTCTGAGTGATAAATTTTTATAAAATCACTCACTTTTTCTGCGCATGTTTTTGTAAACCTTTTGCATTATACGCCGAGCCTTGATTGTTCATAACGTCCAGGCTGATTCATAAACTTATAAACTGCAAGATCTCTTATTAATTTGGGATTAAAACCTGCAGTTACACTTAAACCATCTATGACTGCTTTCGCTTCTAGATCATTCACTTTCTTAAGCATCCATAATTCTACAGCGTATGGCGCATTAGCAGTATAACGTTTAAATATCCTCATATCATCATCAGATCTTAAAAATTCTTCTAATCCTTCTTCTTTGCTTAGACTAGGATCTGGGGTATGTATATCTATTTTGAACATATCCGCAAATTTAGCAATTTCTTCGTCGCATTTAGATTTTGGAACTCTTGCATCAATTATACCTTTATAAATTAATACTTCCTTTTCGCGGTCATGGATAATCATATCACTATGAAAATTAGGAAGTTCCCTGTCAAATTCTTCAACTAAATAAGCTGTAGTATACTTCATTTTAAATCATAAAGTAAAATTAAGTCATTTAAATATTTTTCTATTTTTGAGTGGTAACTTAATTTAAATTTGTCAAAAATTCAAGAACTACATCTTCTCCAATGCCTTCTGTATCATAGGTATGACTGCTTCCGCTTCGTCCTTAAACATTCTGCCCAGCTTTGCAAAAGTCCATTGAGCATTCTCCTGATTAAGATTCTCTCTGGATATCTGCATCTTCTTTTCCCCATCATTATAGGAATAGACACCAACCTTTATCCTTGATGTCTCAAATTCTTTAGTTTCAGAATATAATTCCTTGTCTAAATTCTTGTCAAATGCCATATTATCACCAAAAAAAAGAAGTTGCATTTATTTTATAAGTGTTTGGTTTTTAAGCGAAGATCTGAAAGTAAATCTG
>DAOVKD010000138.1 GCA_030631975.1 Candidatus Woesearchaeota archaeon | reverse complement strand
ATGGCAAAGCCGCAGTAGATGTTTCTAAAGACAAAAATGCAACATTAATGGGAATTCTTATTATTGCTATAGGGGCTATTTTAAGTCAGGTATTTGATTTGGAAATGTTAACTATAATGCCTGTATTGATACTTACAATAATTATCTACTTCATTATGGTGGGTATAATGCATATGTTGGCTCGTTTATTTGGAGGACAAGCAAAATACATGGAATATTTCAGAGCAGAATCACATGCTGCTATTTTAAGCTGGTTAGTAATTCTATTAATTATTCCTTTTTTAGCGGGTATTGTCAATTTTTTTGTTTCTATATGGGGAATTGTTGTTAGCGTAGTAATCCTAGAAAATGTACATAAACTTACAAGAGGAAAAGCTATAATGGTAGTCTTAATACCTATCATAGTATTGGTACTTTTGGTTGCTATAGGATTATCTGCCTATTTTGGAGTCTTAAATCCACAGGCATTCCTCCCTGCACCATAATCTATTTTTAATAAGTTTTATTTCCAAAACCTTTTTAATAATGCTGTTATTTTATCTTATTATGGATTTACTGCAGCAGCAAAAACAAATATACATTGGAAAAATAAATACTTCTGAGACAGAAATAAGAGATTTAATAAAGGCCTGGACAGCCATATCAATAGCTTTTGCAATCGTGATGAGGGGCTTTATAGACCTAAGTTTTTACCAGGTTTTTATTGTAGCTGCTGTTACTGTAGGAACTGCATTTTTACTGCACGAATTAGGCCATAAAATCACTGCGCAAAACTATGGCTGCTTTGCAGAGTTTAGGTCTTTTGATAAGATGTTAATCCTGGCTGTTTTAATGTCCTTTTTTGGCTTTGTGTTTGCCGCACCTGGAGCTGTTATGATAAGCGGCCCAGTAGGAGTAAAAAGGAATGGCAGGATTTCAGCAGCAGGACCTGGTGTAAATCTGGTTTTGGCATTTGCATTTTTGTGGTTTTTGTTAATGAAGCCTGGAGGAATATTAACAATTATAGCATTCTACGGCTTTTTCATAAATTCGTGGCTGGCTTTGTTCAATATGCTGCCTTTCGGAAACTTTGACGGTGCAAAAGTTTTGAGGTGGAACAAAACTGTCTATGGTGTTATGGTGGCTATAGCTGTAGGATTAATGTTTTTTGGCAATGCTTTAGCTCTCTGAAGTGATTTTTGATTTAGATTTGTATTCTGCACCACAATAAGACTTAAGGCTTCATCCAAAAATTCTTTTTAGGGTTGTGCCAAAGCTATGTTGCAAGCGGGCATGCAACTACGTCGCATGCAGGGCAAGCCAAAATGCTGCATCTTGATATCATTTTTAAATATCATTTGATTATGATACATAACATTTTAATTGTAGTCATTGCTTTATTCTTCCCACCCACCTCCCCTAAAAAAGGCACAACCTATTTTTTGGATGAAGCCAAGACTTAACAAAACTTTATTAAGCATGAAATAATCAAATTCTAAAAAGGAGGTAACTATGCCCAGGTCAAATCTTAATAACAAAAAAGTCCTGATAATTTCAATAGTGCTTCTCTTAGCTGCAACCTCAGGTTTAATTCTTTATTATAATAATAAAATTAATGAGCAGAGTATGAATTTTAATGTAAAGCTTACAGAACTGAATAAACAAATTTCTGCAGACTTGAGCCAGCTAAGTGGTGATATATCTTCCCTAAAAAATAATTTAACAGGCAAAATAGATATCCTAGACGCTAATTTAAAGAACTTCAAAAGCAAAAACGAGCAGGAAATAAGCACACTAACCGCGTTAATTGATGAGATAGAGGAACAAAGCGAGATACAGCTTACTGAGTTAAAAGACGAACTAAAGAGCATAAGGGTAAAGAGTAAGGATTTTACTGCGATAATTGAAGATGTTTTACAGTCTGTTGTCAGCATAGGCACAGACAAGGGTTTAGGCAGTGGAGCAGTTATTGATGACAGGGGCTTTATTGTAACTAATTACCATGTTGTTAATGGAGCAAATATAATCAGGATTTTTACTTATGGCAATGAAGTTTATGATGCCGCCTTAGTGGGTTATGATGATGTGGTGGATGTAGCTGTGCTTAAAGTTGATGTCTCTTTGGAAAAATTAAGGTTCGGTGATTCAGATAGTGTAGAACTAGGGGAAAGGGTAATAGCTTTAGGCAGCCCGGCAGGATTGTCTTTTACTGTTACAGAAGGCATTATAAGCGCTGTTCATAGAAAAGGACCAAATGATCTTGAAATTTATTTGCAGACAGATGTTCCTATAAATCCAGGAAATTCCGGAGGTCCTTTAGTTAATGCAAATTCGAGGATTGTCGGAATAAATAATTTTAAGATAGGTGGTTATGAGGGTTTAGGCTTTGCAATAGAATCAAATGTTGTTAAACAGATTGCTGATGACATAATAGAGCAATACCTGCAGCAAACTGCGGAATAATCAATAAATTTGAATGAAGTTTGCTCTGGCACAGCCCAGTATTTTATGTAAAGTGTGTACTTAGAAACTTTACTTTACAGAAAGAGAAATAATAAAAAGGAATTGAATTTCTTATACTTTAATATTACAGGGGGCTGTAGTGTAGCTTGGCCTATCATTCCAGCTCGGGGTAACTCAATTCGCAGAGTATCTGTTAAAGAGTCTGTGAAACGAAAAGCTGGCGACCCGTGTTCAAATCACGGCAGCCCCATTTTTAATTAGGAAGAAGGCAAATATAAATCTACTTAGGTTTTCTGAGGCTTAGTTTCCTTTAACCTTTCGAAAAATTCAACAACTTCTTTGATACTGGTTTCAGTGATTACTTTTGCAGAAGGTATACCTAGAACATACTCATCATGCTCAGAATAGTTTCCTGGATAAAACCTA
This sequence comes from Candidatus Woesearchaeota archaeon, assembly GCA_030631975.1. Lineage (GTDB taxonomy): Archaea > Nanobdellota > Nanobdellia > Woesearchaeales > GW2011-AR4 > JACPJP01. The sequence continues at coordinate 303 of DAOVKD010000138.1, read as the reverse complement.
AAATTTCCAGTTGCATTGTATTTATTTAAAAAATTGAAAATATCTAATGGTGATTTAAGCTCAGCTTCGCTTCCGTGAATTCTCATATTAACTAAATACCCTATTGGGAGGTTATCTGGAGCCTGTTCTTCCAGGTATTCCAGCGCTTTTAAACCACTGGTGAAGGATCTGTATTCTAATCCAACCCGTTCAGCAATATCTCCAAGGTTCTTAACTGCATTTTCGTCATTATCTAGCATTAATAAATCAATAGGCATAATAGTTACCTGATAGTGATAACTCATATAAAAAACTTCCTGTTTT
>DAOVKD010000085.1 GCA_030631975.1 Candidatus Woesearchaeota archaeon | reverse complement strand
GGCAAGACAGAAAAAAATTACCTTAGACAAACCAACAACTTTCATTGAGGGTGAAAAGAGAATGGGCCCGATAGAAATAAGAACAAGACTTGAGAAAATAACTGATGATGATGCGCTTCTCTTTGGATTATCTGTGCCGCACATAAGGCCTGAATGGACTGTGTTAACGCTATTGCCAATACCTCCGGTAACAATGCGCCCTAGTATTACTCTTGAAAGCGGAGAAAGGAGCGAAGACGACCTGACGCATAAATTAGGCGACATAGTCAGAATAAATCAGAGATTATTTGAAAATATAAATGCAGGAGCCCCTGAGATTATAGTCGAAGATTTATGGGATTTGCTGCAGTACCATATAACAACATACTTTGATAATTCAATTGCCCAGCTTCCGCCTGCGCGCCATAGATCTGGCCAGCCCCTCAAGACATTAACAGAAAGGATAAAAAGCAAAGAGGGCAGAATAAGGCATAATTTAGCCGGAAAAAGAACGAATTTCTGCGCAAGAACTGTTATAAGCCCTGATCCTATGCTTGAACTTAATGAAGTTGGTGTCCCGGATGCAGTAGCTATGAAGCTTACGGTTCCTGAAAAAATTAATACCTGGAATATAGACTATTTAAAGAAATTTGTAGAAAAAGGGCCTAAAAAATACCCTGGAGCAAATTACATAATAAGGCCAGATGGAAAGAAGAAAAAGATAACAGACGAAACTAAAGAAGCATCCCTGGAAGAGATGCGGCCAGGTTATACTGTTGAGAGGCATCTTATGGATGGCGACATAGCAATTTTCAACAGACAGCCTAGTTTGCATAGAATGTCAATGATGTGTCATCGCGTTAAAGTCCTGCCTGGAAAAACATTGAGGTTGAATCCTGCGGTTTGTCATCCGTATAACGCCGATTTTGATGGCGACGAGATGAATCTTCATATTCCTCAGACAGAAGAAGCTCGCGCAGAAGCTGAGATATTAATGGAAGTGCAAACACAACTTATTTCCTTAAGGTATGGCCTGAGCATAATCGGCTGCGTCCAGGATGCTATATCTGGAAACTATCTCCTTACAAAAAACATGGAGTTAAGCAGGAATGAAGCAGTAGACCTTCTGGCATCAGTAGGGATAGATAATTTTTCAAAATTACCCAGAAAAGAGAAAATCGACGGAAAAGAGGTATTTTCTGTTTTAATACCTGAAGATTTTAATTTCACCGGAAAAACCCGCGAGGATGAAGAAGTTGCAATAAAAAATGGGAAACTTGTGGAAGGCTATATGGACAGGGCCAACCTTGGGGAAGGTTCCGGGCTGTTATTGAGAAATATACACAAGAAATACGGAAAGATTTTTACAATTGATCTGCTTGGAAAAATTTTTAGACTGGGGATAGAGGTTTTGTTGAGAACTGGTTTTACCTGCGCTGTATCAGATACAGACCTTCCGGAAAATGCAAGTTTAAAGGTGCAGGAAACTCTTGATAATGCGAAAAAAGAAGTTGGTAACCTGATAAAGATGTATAAGGACAATAAGCTGGAAACATTTCCAGGAAAAAGTCTGGAAGAGACAATTGAATTGAAGATCCTGGAAGCCTTGAATAAGGCAAGAAACGAAACTGGAGAGATAGTTGCGAATTTTGCTGATAAGAAATCTTCTACAATGATCATGGCGCAAAGCGGAGCAAGAGGCAATTTGCTTAATCTGGCCCAAATGGCAGCTTGTGTTGGCCAGCAGGCTATGAGGGGAAAAAGAATTCAAAAGGGATTTGAGGGAAGAACTCTGTCTGCTTTTAAAAAATATGATTTGGGTCCTGATGCCAGGGGCTTTATAAGCAACAGGTTTAAGGCTGGTTTGACACCAACAGAATTCTTTTTTGGCGCAATGACGGGCAGGGACAGCTTAATGGACACTGCATTAAGAACACCAAAATCTGGATATTTGTACAGAAGGCTTGCAAATGCCTTGCAGGATTTAAAAGTAGAATATGACGGCACTGTAAGAGATGCCTCAAATAAGATAGTGCAATTTGCTTATGGAGAAGACGGAATGGACGTCTCAAAATCTGAAAAAGGCATACTAAATGTAAAGAGGGTAATAAAAACAATTGGTTAAAATGGACAAACTTATAGCTGAATACGAGGACAGGCTTCCTAAGAAGATACTGGAAGACATACAAAATTATCTTCCAAAGGGAACAAATCAGGCAAAGCTAAAGAAAGTACTGGAGTTTGCATTATCAGAATATGATGATGCCAAAGTACAGCCAGGAGAAGCAGTCGGCGTAATAGCAGCAGAATCAATAGGAGAGCCAGGCACTCAAATGACGCTAAACACATTCCATTTTGCAGGAGTAGCGGAAATGAATGTTACACTGGGACTTCCAAGAATCATAGAGATTCTCGACGGAAGAAAAGAATTGCAGACGCCTGCAATGGAAATATACCTTAAATCTCCATATTCAAAAGGAAAAGGCATAAAGGAGTTTGCAATTTCCCTGAGAGAAACAAAATTAAGCGATGTTGCTCTGGAATTTTCCATAAGCCTTGTTGACTCAGAGATTGATATAAAAGTTGACAAGGAAAAAATGAAAAGCCTTGGCTTAACAAATTCCCAAGTGGTCAATACTATTGCCAAGCAGCTGAAGGGGTTTAATGTAAAGGACAATAAGGATTCCATTTTGTTAAAAAGCCGCAGTAAGGAAGAGAGCCTTAATGATGTATATAAGGCAAAAGAGAAAATAAAGGGCATCCATATTAAAGGTGTAAAAGATATCAGCCAGGTATTGCCGGTAAAGAGAGGAGAGGAATATGTAATTATGACCTCTGGCTCAAATCTTTCAGAAATACTACAGCTTGATGGGGTTGATACCTACAGGACAACAACCAACAATATCTTTGAAATCCAGCAGGTTTTAGGCATAGAAGCTGCGCGCCAAGCAATAATTAACGAGGTTTTTAAGGTAATAGAAAACCAGGGATTCAATGTGGACATCAGGCATATAATGCTGGTGGCAGATACAATGTGCCTTTCCGGTAGTGTAAAGGGCATTACAAGATATGGTGTTGTAAGCGAGAAAGCTTCTGCACTGGCTCGCGCTAGTTTCGAAACGCCAATAAAGCACATAATAAATGCCGCATTGGTTGGGGAAGTTGACCAGCTCAAGTCTGTTGTTGAAAATGTAATGCTCAACCAGGCTGTACCCACCGGAACAGGAGTTCCTGATTTGATTACAGATTTTAAAAATAAAAAGGCTTCGTAAAAATGCCAAGAAAAAAATCACTTACATCAACTGAAATAAAGAAGCTTATCAAGGCAAAAAATCTTGTTATAGGAGCAGAGAGGACTATTAAAAATCTTAAACTTGGCAAAGTTGAAAAAGTAATTATAAGCTCTAACTGCTCTGAAAGCGTCCTTAACGATTTGGATTATTATGCTGGATTAGGTAAAGCTGAAACCATAAAAGTAAAGTACCCTAACGATGAATTAGGTGTTATATGCAAGAAGCCTTTTTTCATTTCTGTTTTATCTATACTCAAGGGTGCAAAATAAGTGGCAAGGATAAAATACAATTCTGATGTAATGAAGTACATTTCTCTTTTTGAATCGTTGACAGGGGCAAAAGTAAAAGACTGCATTGTAAATGACAACATTCTTTTTGTTGTGCATGAGAATGAAATGGGCATGGCCATAGGAAAAGCAGGCTCTAACATAAAAAGGGTTGAAAATGTTTTTAAGAAAAAGATAAGGCTAGTGGAGTTTAGCAATAATGTTTTGCAGTTTGTTGAGAACTTAATATATCCGCTTAAGGCTAAAGAAATGAAAGAAGAAGATGGAATAGTTACTATTTATGGCAATGACATAAAAACAAAAGGGATGCTAATTGGCAGGGACAGGCATAATATAACTTCCACAAGTAAGATTGTTAAGAGGCATTTTAAGATTGAAGAGATTAAGGTTGCTTGAGTTTAATTTTTAATAATTTTTATTGCTTCTTATTGTTTTCTTTATTCTGTTCTAATATCCTTAAAATCCTGCCTGATGTTAATTGTTGATTTTTTGTCATTTTTTGTTCCATCCTGATATTGAATTTAAATAATTTTATGTCAAAATACTTACACTATCTGCTGATCTTGATTTTGTAAAAAGTGAACTCCCGATGCCTCTGCCAATGTAAAAAGATTTTTCGTTCATTACGCCTCCTAAAGAGCCTAAAAATCCCCTTTCCTTTTTGTATTCAACCAAATCAGCCTCTTCCCCTATTTGCTCTTTAATATAACTCATCACTTCTTCCTTTCCGCCTAACTCATCTACCAGGCCAAGCTCTTTTGCCTCGATACCTAAATAAAACATGCCTGTCGCTATTTTCTCAACATCCTTTTTCCTTAAATTCCTGTTTT
>DAOVKD010000087.1 GCA_030631975.1 Candidatus Woesearchaeota archaeon | reverse complement strand
GAGAACAAAGCTATAAAAATTCTCAGCCAGCTGCAGATGCTTCTCCTCTTTAGTAACAAGGTAGAGCTTGGCCAAAAAAGTGACAATGGCTCCTATGATATATAAGAAATTTTCTTTATCTTCCTTGGCGCTCATTCGGATAAACCTTTCATCCGGCTCTTTATCAGGTTTAACTGTTACAAGACCCTCTTCAGGATACCAGTAATGATAGAAGAAATTTTCAAAATCCGGCTGCTGCTCATAAATCATTTGTATAAATTGAGCTGCTTTTTTAGCCTCCTCTACTTTACCCAGATGAAGCCCGACAAAAGAAGACCAGGCAGTAGAATTAGCATCCTGCAAGTTGTTCTTATCCTTATTGTATGGCGCTCGTGAGCAATATCCGCCTATAACGGGATCTTGAAAAGTGGAAACATAATCCCAAAGCTTATAAGAGACGTCAAAAAGGGAAAGAAGCTGAGCAGCCAAAGCTGTCCATGTAGCAGGATAGGTATAATAATCAAGATGAAACTTTTGACGTTTGTCGCTCTTTAAATCTCCGTCAGGAGCCAAGGATTCATCAGTAATCCATTTAATTACTGCATTGGCTTCCCTGGTTTTTCCCAGCATGACCAGAGCCCATGGAATCTTATAATAAGCAATGGATCCCTTTCCCACCGGGTTGATTGTGCCGTCAGCATTAAGTTGTGTGAGCATCCAATTTGCGCTTTTTCCCAGGGATTCTGAAAAAAGTTCTTTGTTTTCAAGCATTTTTTGTACCTCATATGTTTTTTGTTTTTGTAAGAATATTTCTATCCCATCAAGAGATTGGATAGTCCGCACATCTCTTTTTTAAACATGTTAATACCTTTTACAGGAGCATCATGAATAAAATTAATGCTGCCATCTCTATCCCACTCCTTTTTTAATTCATAAGGCAAAAGCAGAAATCGATCCATAAAATCATCTAAGTAAACTTTAACTAATTCTTTCTTGTTTGTTTCTAAAATATTTCCGCATTCTTCACACTGCAGTCGCTTTAAATAGCTCCCTGCATAAGTCGCAGTTTGTAATGTCTCTTGTTCGCATTTTATGCAGCTGGCATCTATCAGCACCTTTTTTTCATTAGCAGCAGATTTCTTAATCATTTTCTTTCTCCTTTCCTTTTAATTTTTTTTGGACTTCTTCTAATGTCGGATAACGTTTATCTATGTTAGATATTATGATAGAACAAAGTGCGTTAGAAAATTTTAGAATTTTTTCTGTCTCCCACTTATTCATCAATCCATATAAAACCCCTGCACTGAAAGTTTCTCCTGCAGCGGTTGTATCTACAACTTTGGTTCGAAAGGGAAGTGCCTTGTATATTCCTTTTTCATTCATAGCAAGACTTCCTTTATCCCCTAATTTAATTATCACCTGTGCAGGTCCATATGACAGTAATTCTTCAGCCATTTCATTTGGAGATGAGCAGCCAGTTAACATTTTCGCTTCATCGTAATTAGGAAGAAAAACATCAACGTATTTTAGCAGTGAAAAAATTTCTTTTTTGGTTTGTTTTGACCATCCTCTATGATCCCATCCAATATCCAGCAATACTGTTTTTCCATTTTGTTTTGCTTTCTTAAAAATGTTCTTTAAGGACTCTGCCTGCAGTCCGGGCAAAACAAAATATCCTGTTAGTAATATGTAATCCGCTTTTTGAATAAGCTGATAATGTCTAATAATAGTGTCTTTGTCAAAGGATAATAAAGAGCCCAAATAAGTAAGAAATAGCCTTTGCCCGTCGTCTTTTACTAATGATACACAAATACCTGTTTGTTGGTGCTTTATTTCTTCTATTCCTTCTATGCTTAAGTCATAACTTCTAACAACCTTAATTACTTCTTGTCCATAAATATCTTTCCCTATATTTCCTAGTATATAGCTTTTTTGACCTAGTTTTGACAAAGGTAATGCCACTCTTATTGCTGATCCAGCTGCAGATAGATTGAGATTTTTTACCAGAGATTGCGTTCCCCAAGAAGGAATTTGTGTAACACTCCCTAAGATTAACTCCATATTTAATGTTCCTATGATACATACTTTCTTATTCATTATCTTCCTTGCAGTTCTGTAGTTAGCTCGTATCTGTCTCCTCTGTATATGCCTTCTAAATACTCTACAGGCTGGTTATTGCTTAAATACGAAATTCTACTTATAACTAAAACAGGGTCTCTATATGAAATATTCAGCAATTTTGCTTCCTGCTCATTAGCAAGACATGCTTTGACAGTTTGTTTAGCTCGGCTTAAACGAAGACGATATTTTCCCTCGGTTATTTTGGCCAACGATTTAGTAAGATCTTCTGCGAGAATTTCAGGATAAAATTTATGAGGCAGATAAGAAGTTTCTAAAGCCAAAGGCTCGCCATCTGCCAATCTTAATCTTTTTATAAGAATTATTTCTTTTGAGAGATCAAGAGAAAGTTTTTGAGCAATTTTTTCATTCTTAATTAGCTTTGCTGCTAGCACTTTGGTGCTTGGAAGAAACCCGCGATGTTTTAATTCTTCGCTAAAACTAATAACTTTGGGAGGCTGGTTAAATCTGGAAGTAGCAGTACTAACAAAAGTTCCTTTTCCGTGTTCGCGGAATATAAATCCTTTATTTACAAGGAAATCAAGAGCTTTTCTTACAGTAATTCGGCTAACTTGATATTTATTACACAGCTCTTGTTCTGAAGGCAAACGTTCTGCTGCTTTCAATTTCCCGGATTCTATTGCTTTCCGCAAAATTTCCTTTAATTGGTAATAAAGTGGAATGGGCTCAGTTTTTACTATGACATCCATAATTTGCTCCTTTCGCAAAGTCATTATGTCGTTATGACAACATACTTATGCCATAATGAAATTTGTTTGTCAAGTTTTTTGTCATTTTTAATTTTTATCTGACAAAAAGAAGCAATATGGTATAATAGCAAAAATATTTGGAGTTAAATAATGCCTTTTGAAACAATCCGGTGGCATAAAGGGAAAGTCAAATTAGTAGATCAAACTTTGCTTCCAAACAAGTTTAAGCACATATATTGCGACACTATAGAAAGTATATGGGAAGCAATCAGGAACTTGAGGGTTCGTGGGGCTCCTGCTATAGGTATTGCCGGGGCATTGGGTGTAGTTCTTGGCATGCAAGATTCAAAGGCAAAAAATTATGAACAGTTCAAAAAACAACTTGAACGTGTTATCTCATATTTATCATCTTCCAGACCCACTGCAGTTAACCTTTTCTGGGCGCTGGATAGAATGTGCGTATGTTGCGAACAACATAGAAATCTCTCAGTTAATACAATAAAATCTAAACTGTTAAATGAAGCAGAAAAGATTATAGATGAAGACAAAAATATTTGCAGAAATATCGGTAAAAATGGTGCAGAGCTTATAAAGAATGGAGATGTGATTTTGACTCACTGTAATGCCGGAGGATTAGCCACTGCTGATTATGGAACAGCCTTGGGTGTAATTTTTCATGCAGCTGAGCAGGGCAAGAAGATAAGAGTTTATGCAGACGAAACCCGGCCATTACTGCAAGGAGCCAGGCTTACAACATGGGAACTGATGCAGGCAGGGATTGATGTTACATTAATCTGCGATAATATGGCAGGTTCATTGATGAGACAAGGGAAAATAGATTGCGTAATAGTCGGAGCTGATAGAATCGCCTCTAATGGAGATACTGCAAATAAAATAGGCACCTACAGTCTGGCAGTACTTGCAAAAGCACATAATATCCCTTTTTATGTAGCTGCTCCTATTTCTACTTTTGATATAAATATAAAATCTGGGGAACAAATTCCAATTGAGCAAAGGTCTCATGAAGAAGTAACAAATCTATGTGGTAAAAGAATAGCCCCAAAAAATGTAGGTGTATATAATCCTGCATTTGATGTAACACCTGCAAGGCTTATATCTGCGATAATAACAGAAAACGGCGTAATTAAAAAACCCAATGAAAAGAAAATTTCTAATTTTAAATTAACTTACCCTAACCCTCTCTTGACAGAGAGGGAAAAAAGGAAGGACGGGTAAGCTGGTTTCCCCTTCTTTGTCAAGAGAAGGGGGTAGGGGATGAGTTGAAAATTAAAAATTCGGTCTTTATTCCGCTCATAATCTTCGCTTTCGCCTTATCCATAAGATTCGTTTACCTGTATCAGATGAGGGATAATCCTATGTTTTTTAATATCCCTGCAGGACTGGATCAGGAACGCTTTGATAAATTCGCTGTACAAATTTCAAATGGAGATATTCTGGGAGGTAAGGGGATTTAT
>DAOVKD010000145.1 GCA_030631975.1 Candidatus Woesearchaeota archaeon | reverse complement strand
TCATCGTGCTTTGTAAGATGCTTTTGTTTAAGAGCCATTCTTTACATTAAAAATTATAGGCGTGGAATATTTAAATGTTTTGGATACCAAATTTTAAATAACTTTTACAGCTAATTATACACATTACTCAACATACATTACCCAAAACCAATAATTTTATAAATCCATAATTACCCTATTTTGTGCTATGGAAAAACATGCTAAAGTGAATGGGAAGATAATAGTAGGGCTGACAGAAAAGGTTGATTTGATATCCAACAACGGAAGTGACAGGATGATAGTGGCAAGAATTGACACCGGAGCAACGAGAAGCTCTATTGATATTGAACTGGCATCAAAATTAAATTTAGGGCCTGTAATAAAATCAAAAATAATAAAATCTGCTCATGGAAATAAATTAAGGCCTATAGTAAAGGCAAAAATTTTGCTGGCTGGGAAAAAAATGGAAGCAGAATTCACTTTAGCAGACAGGAGCCATATGATGTATAATGTTTTAGTGGGGGTTAATATCCTAAAATACGGGTTTTTGGTTGATCCATCGAAAAAATAGTAATTTTTTCTGGGTCTAAAAAATTAAAAATTTTTTAACCATCAAAAAAATGAAAGCAGCTTTAATGTCATTGGGAAGCAAGAGCAGTCTAATGACTATGGAATCTATGAGAAAATACTTTGATGCAGTTGATAGTGTGAACATCAAGAATGTGGAAGTTACCTTAGGAAGTAAAGGTCTTTCAATTCTGTATGATGGCAAGCCGCTGCAAAAATATGACTGCATATATGCAAAAGGCTCCTTTAGGTATGCTCCTTTATTGAGGTCAATAACAACAGCTTTCTATGATACAGCATACATGCCGATAAAACCAAATACCTTCACAATAGGCCATGATAAACTGCTTACCCATCTTGCATTGCAGTATTATAAGATACCAATGCCTAATACTTATATACTTTCTACAGTGAGCGCAGCAAAAAAAATTTTAGGAAAAGTAAAGTATCCAATAATACTAAAATTCCCGCAGGGAACACAAGGCAAGGGTGTTATGTTTGCTGATTCGTTTGCAGCTGCCTCCTCAATGCTGGATGCGATAGAAACCTTAAAGCAGCCTTTTTTAATACAGGAATATGTTGAAACAGGAGGTTCTGACATAAGAGCTATTGTGGTAGGAGATAAAGTTGTTGCGGCAATGAAAAGGAAGGCAGCTGGAGAAGAAAAAAGGGCAAATATTCATGCAGGCGGAAAAGGAGAGCCAATTGTTCTGGATGCTCATACAAAAAAGATTGCAGTCAATACTGCAAAATCTATCGGAGCAGAAATTTGCGCAGTTGATATCCTGGAAACAGCTAAGGGTCCTGCTGTAATTGAAGCAAATATAAGCCCGGGATTGCAGGGAATAACTGCTATCACAAAAATAGATATTGCTGATAAAATTGCAAAATACCTTTATGAAAAAACAAAAGAATTTTCTGAAAAGGGAAAGAAAACAGAAACTACCAAAATGTTTACAGATTTGGGCGTTAGTGCTGGGAATGGTGAAGAACAGCAAATTGTTACAAATCTTGATTTCAGGTCAGAAAGGATTTTATTGCCAAAAATAATAACAAAACTGGCAAAATTCGATGAAAAGGAAGATGTTGTGATTAAGGCAAAGGAAGGAAAAGTTAGTTTGGAGAAGTATTAAAACAAAAACTCTTTTCTTAGCACAATGGTCTGGTTTCTTTCCGGCCCTATAGAAACAATGCATACAGGAACACCAAGCAGTTCTTCTATTCTTTTGATGTATTTTTTAGCGTTTTCTGGTAATTCTTTAAAGCTCTTTACGTTATCCAGCTTTTCCTTCCATCCAGGAAGCTCTTCATAAATAGGCTCGCAGTTTTCCAGAATCTCAAGATTGGCTGTAAAATTCTTTATGATCTTATTTTTATATTTGTAACCAACACATATCTTTATTCTTTCTAAACCTGATAAAACATCAAGCTTTATCAGGGCAATCGCATCTAAGCCATTAACCATGACAGAATAGTTTCCTATCAAAGCATCAAACCATCCGCATCTTCTTGCTCTGCCTGTTGTTGCTCCGAATTCTTTTCCTGTTTCCTGTAGCTGCTTTCCTGCATCATCTTTTAATTCTGTTGGCAGCGGACCACTGCCTACCCTTGTTATGTAGGCTTTTGCAATTCCCAATACATTGCCTATTTTTTTAGGTCCAATACCAAGGCCAGTGCATATTCCTCCAGAAACAGCATTTGAAGAAGTAACATAAGGATAAGTCCCATGGTCTATATCCAACAGGGTTCCCTGAGCGCCTTCAAACAATATTTTTTTGTTTTTATCAATTAAATTATTAATAAGCAATGTTGTATTTTTTACAAATGGACTTAATTTTTTTGAAAATTCATTGTTTTTAGTAATATAATCAACAACTCTTAATCCTTTTCTTGCCGCCTTATCTGTATAAGCAGGTCCTATTCCGCGAGCTGTAGTGTCTAAATGCTTATTTTTTTCTTTGTCTTCCTTAATATGATTTTCCAAGATGATATGGGCATTTTCACTTACAGCCAGATTGTCTGGAGTTACCTTGACTCCCTTGATTCTTAAATTCTCAATTTCCTGCATTAGAACTTTCGGGTCAACAACAAGGCCGTTGCCTATGATGTTTATTGTTTCTTTATGCAATATGCCGGAAGGTATTAAATGTGAAATAATAGTTTCATCATTAACCTGGATTGTATGCCCGGCATTATTGCCGCCATTGAATCGCGCAACAACATCTGCGCTTTCTGCAAGAAAATCTATAATCTTTCCTTTGCCCTCATCACCAAACTGCATCCCCACAACTGCAATGTTTTTTGCCATAGTAAAACAGAACAAAAGTGAATATTTAAAGGTTTCGTAGTCTAGGTAGTGTGTGGGCTCAGTTGCAAGTTAATTCTTTTTAGAAAGATTTAAGGGACTTTTGGATAAAATTCAAGACATTAAGCCATCTAACGCAGCTTTAATTCTGAAAGTAAATGATTCTAAAAAAGCTGTAAGTTTAATGAAGAAATATTCAATTGAGTATAGAATGTATAATTTATAATATTGAAGTGCCAAGAACAGATCT
>DAOVKD010000017.1 GCA_030631975.1 Candidatus Woesearchaeota archaeon | reverse complement strand
CTAAGTCTTTTCCTGAAAATAAAGTTGCAAATGCTTCTTCCACTAATTTCATTTTTTGATTATTTTATTTTTTTGTTATTTTTAAATTATTATTTTTATTGCATTGAATTTTTATTTATTTTTTTGATACACAATTATTTATTAATTCATTATTTTATATTAAACTTTATTTTGTTTGGGCAACGAAAAAACTTCATTTTTTCTGGGTTTATTTTCATAAACCATTGAAAATTTATTATTATTAAATAATCATTGGTTTTGCGTCGTTAATGATGTTTTTTATTTTATTCTTTTATTGCGTTTAAATTTTTAATTATTGTACCTAAGAACTGCCAGCCTCATATCTCAAAATAGCAGCAGCCCTGCCCATATTCCTCAACTGCACCCCTTCTGAAGTTTCAGTAGAGATAATTTTTACATCTGTCCCTACAAGCTTTGCCTCATTCTCAAATTCCTCAATCTCTTTATCGCTTAGTTTTTCTGACAGCAATAGTGTATCAACTGCCCCCAATTTTAAATTCTTCATTGCCTCATCAACACCATAAGACACCATGCCTGGTTTTGTCGCTAACAACTCAAAAAACCTCCCAACAATTTTTTTCTCTGCAATAATTTCCTCTTTTGCCAGGATATCCCCGCTTTTTTCCACAAGCTCCCTTAACCCAAAATCACTTGTATAACTTAAATCCTTAACAGCAATTATCTTATTCCTTACCTCTGTCGTTATATAACCAGAGTCTATAAAATCATATTTTGTCGGTCCTGGACCGCCAACAATTATCCCTTTTAGATTCTTATTGCTTAAAAACTGCTCTTTCATATACTCAGCTACCTTCTTAAAGTGATTTTTTTTTGCGCCTTCCCTTAATCTTTCAAATCTTGCAGCTGAATTATGCACAAAAATTCCATTTGCTATGAAGTTTTGGCTTTTTACTGAGATATCCACCATGTCTGCAATTTTATTTATTATATCTACTTTATTGACTTTAACTGGTAAAATGGATAAATTGCATATTTCTTTCAATTTATTGTAAAGATTCTTATCTTTAATGTTCTTTAATACAGAATTCTTAAAAATCTCTTTGCTCATCATTCTTTCATCTCTAAAAAAGCTATTTACCTTAGGGAATAGTTCTAGATTATAGCCTGCTTTTTCTATTATTCTTCTTATCCTAAAACCAGAAACTAGTATCTGTCTTACATAGCTAGTGCTGCTCTTATTTTTTATGGTCATACTTAATTTTTTCATTTTTTCAGAAAAACTAAAACCAACATATTTCTTAAATAGCTCCAAAGATTTCTTCTCCGAAATATCTAAAGTATACCTAATATTTTTGCTATAAGGATTTTGTTCGTTATTGTACTCTAAAAAAGAGGATATTATGCTAAATCTTAATAATAATATTTGAAGTTGTTTAACTAGTAATTTATTATTCATACCAATGCCAATTCTTTGATTTTTTGAAGAATAGCCCTCGGCATCAAATAAGCCTCTTAAGAAAGCTGCAACCACCTTATCTTCTGATTTGAGAATTTTTTCTGGAATTTCTGAGTTTAAGGCTTTTTTAATTTCTGGAAATTCATTTCTAATTAATCTGACTAAAGGTCTGCTTGTAAATCTCAATTGGTGATAATTTTTACTTTTTCTGAATTTATAACTGGAATTTATATTAAAAAATTTGTCAAACTTCTTTTTATAATCTAAAGCAACTTCTTTATTTTGCTCAAAGAAAGTTATTCTATCATTTTCTATGCACCCATCCCCTATGTAATAACCAAGAAATTGTGCAAAATTCTCGTCTATTTCATCAGGTAATTTAACATTCCTATACAAATAGGGTTTACAATGCTTATTCAGAAATTCTTCAAAATTTATATTTAAAAAATTGCATAATTTCTTCAACAAATCTCTTTTAATATTTCTTTTTTCCAATTCCAGTGCGGATATCGCTGTTTGAGTCGCACCTATTTTTTTAGCTAATTGTCTCTGCAGTAAATTATTATTTTCTCTTTTTTCTTTCAAAATTTTAATTCCTTTTTCGTTTATAGTAAATGAATTATAATATTTCAATGAGTTCAAATATTGCATTTCACCTTTAATATCAATTTTTTCAGGCATAATCAAATTATCTCCTTCTTTTAATTCTTCAGCAGGTTTTTCTGTAATTCCACAATTTGCCGCCACAAAAAATAAATGATCCTTGGAAGATTCAATTTCCAATCTAGGATTTTTGGTTATAATTTTGTAAATTTGACTTTTCTTTACATTCCATTTATTTACAATATTTGAATTCCGAATTGAATGATTTTTCATAATCATACTCTTAACCTGATGCGGATTATGAACAATCTCAATTTTAGGAATTGAACCGTCGGATAACTGGACTAAAGAGTCTTTCAGAAGACATTGTCCTCCAGCTCGCGTCTTTCCAGGAACATCAGAATGTGTCTTCAGCAAAGGTATTATTGTCTTGCCCTTGAGATAAGCTATGTTTGCATCCCTCCTGTCAACAATAACAAGCCCGTAAACTTCCTTTGCTTCAAGCATGTCTCTTAATAAGTCAAGAACAAACTCCTTATCGCATCTGTAAATTCTTGTCTTTAAAGGCAAAGGCGGTTCAATGCTCCAGACCTCAAAATCCTGCTGGCCTTCCCTTTCTGCAACATTTCCTGAAAAAACCGCTAAACCATTCTCAGGTGTTTTTTTATATAAGCGCAAATGCTGCGTCATCCTTTCCAAAGAATCAATAACATTTTTCCTTGTTGCGGCAGATTTTATATTGGTGGCAGTGCCCTTTTCCTGCTCCAGATGATTAATAATCTTTATAATATCGTAGCCTTGTGGAATGTAAACTGTCACGAGCTCTGTATGCCTGCCTTTATGCTTCTCTAGTTCTTTTATGAACTTCTTCAATTGGTACTTTTGTTTTTCAGTTATTTGCATTTTAACCGCTATAGTTAATTTAGAGGTATAACTAATAAAAGGAAGAACAAGTCATGCAGTTATTTTATCTTCATTATTGTTTTGCATATGACCTATGTAAACCTAATTATTTATAAATATTTTTATTTCTGGAGTGCAAAAGTTCAGTAAACTACCTCACCCAAAAAATAGGGTTGTGCCTTTTTTAGGGGAGGCGGGTGGGCAAAAGCATGTAATGATATTGATTAAAATGCGGTGTATCTTCACCAAATGTTTTTTAACAAAGCAAGTAAGATGCAGCATTTTGACTTGCCCTGCATGCGACGTAGTTGCATGCTCGCTTGCAGCACTGCTCTGGCACAACCATAAAAAGAATTTTTGGATGAAGCTGTAGTAAACATAAGATTTTTATATGAGTATTTCAATTGATTATTAAAAAAGGTGATTTGATGACAGAAAAGATTAAGACTGGTGTAATCGGCCTGGATCAGGTGCTTAAAGGCGGATTGCGAAAGAATTCTTCAACTCTGATAACTGGGGCCCCAGGGACCGGAAAGACAATATTGGCATTGCAATTTATTTATTACGGCGCAAAAAAATACAATGAAAATGGAATTTTTATTGCGGCAGAAGATAGTCTTTCTGACCTCAGGAAAAATGCAAAAAATTTAGGCATGAATTTTGAAGATATGGAAAAAAAAGGAAAAATTTTTCTTATTGAAAAACCGCTTGCCACGCTTAAAGGCGGAATTATGTCAATTAAGGGGTTATTGAATCTGATAAAGAAAAAGGATATCAAAAGAATTGCTCTTGACTCATTAATATTCTTTGAATACCTGTACCCAAGATCCAACCACAACAAGATGGAATTCCGCAGGCATGTGCTGCTGTTCATACAACATATGAAAAAAGCCGGAGTCACATTTATGACAGTATCTGGAAGAACAGTAACAGATTTGGACAGACTAGAATATGGTATGATGGATTTTGTGTTTGAGGGTTTTATAATTCTAAGCAGGATAAGGAAGGGCAGTTATTTTGAAAGAGTTTTGACAGTAGCAAAGATAAGGGGGCAGGATCATAGTTTAGATATATATCCTGTTATGATTAA
The DNA here is from genome assembly GCA_030631975.1 of Candidatus Woesearchaeota archaeon. Taxonomy (GTDB): domain Archaea; phylum Nanobdellota; class Nanobdellia; order Woesearchaeales; family GW2011-AR4; genus JACPJP01. The sequence goes on along the minus strand of DAOVKD010000017.1, from coordinate 4,638 downwards.
TGATAAGAAGGGATTGAGGGTATTGTATGATCAGATTCCATTTTCTTTGGTTGAAAAAGAAGAAACGGAAGAAAAGTTTAAATGACTTTTTAAGTCAGCGCTTTGCCAGGCCTTTTTTTATTTTTAATATCCATGAATTGGGACGGATTTACCTAAAAACTTAATAAAACAGAGCAATAAAATGCCAATTGCCTTTTTCCAGATAATTGCAAGAAGTTTGCCTAATCTGAAGCACAGCCTAAAGAAAGCAGGTATAAATTACAAGCCGGAAGAGTTTATCAAACGCACCTTTCTCTCTTCCTTTTACATGACAACAGGAATTGTAATTTCTTTTGGTTTAGTGCTGGCAAAATTTGATGTATTAAAGAGCATGATGGCTGTGTTCATCCCAATAATATTTTTCATACTTTTCTCGTATATGCTAAAGCTTCCTGAAGTTAAAATATCAAAAAAGGAAAAAGAGATAAGCAAGGAAATTATATTTGCAGGCAGACATCTCATAATAGAATTGGAGTCTGGTGTGCCCCTATACAATGCGCTCATTAATATTTCAAGAAATTATCAGGCTATCGGCATTTATTTTAAGGAAATAGTGAACAAGGTTAATCTCGGAACAAGCATGGAGGATGCATTAACAGAGGCGGTAGAGTACATACCGTCTAATGACTTTAGGAGGCTGTTATGGCAGATGCTTAATTCCATAAGAACTGGATCTGACATTTCAGAGTCATTAGCATCTGTGCTGGAGCAAATAGCAAGAGAGCAAACAATAGAGGTAAACAAATACAGCAGAAAACTAAATCCTTTTGCAATGTTTTACATGATAATTGCTGTGATCCTGCCTACTCTTGGTGTAACGATGCTGGTAGTCCTCTCTTCATTTATAGAGTTTAAAATTAGCCTTGCCACCTTCATGGTAATAGCAGGTTTTTTGGCTTTTGTCCAGTTTATGTTTCTTTCAATGATAAAATTCTCAAGACCGGCAATTGAATTTTAAAAATGTTTAAACTACCAATCCCAAATTTCAAGAAACTTCTGGAGAAAAAAAAAGGAGACTCCACTGGCAGTGCAAAAGAGCAAAAAACTGAAAAAATTACTAAAAAAGCGGAAGAAGCTGATCGCAAAAAAACAAAGCCTAAATTTAATATTCCTGAATTTTTCAGAAAAAAGAAGATAAAAGGGAAAGAAAAAGGCATTGAATACTTCAAAAAGCAAATAAAAAAGAAGGAAAAGAAGAGAGCCATAGTGCAGGAAAGAAGGTATAAGCTCAGGTTCTATCTCGAAAGGGCAGGTTTAAGCATCGAGCCTGAATCATTATCAAAAAAACTTTTTAATGCGTGTGTTTTCATAAATTTAGTTATATCCGCTTTCCTGATATACCATTTTTCAACTACGTGGGGAATCACCTGGATGACAATACTGCTTTCAGTAATTGCTCTCTGGGTTTTAATTTTTATTGTATTGCTTTTCATTTTATGGGTTTTATTTTATGTTGCTATTGATTTAAAGATATTCAGGAGAAAAATAGATATCGAGGACGTTCTTCCGGATTATTTGCAGTTGACTGCCTCTAACATAAAATCCGGCATGACTATAGACAGGGCATTATGGTATGCAGTGCGGCCAAGATTTGGAGTGCTTGCAAAGGAAATAGAAACAGTAGCAAAAGAAACCATGAGAGGAGAGGATTTAAAAACAGCGCTGCAAAAGTTCGCTGATAAATATGATTCTATTCTATTGAAGAGGTCTATCAGCCTGCTGATAGAGGGGCTGGAGGCTGGCGGAGAAATTGGAAACTTATTAAACAAAATTGCAATAAACATACAGGAAAATAAGATTATGAAGAAGGAGATGGCAGCTAATGTGACAACCTATGTCATATTCATATCATTCGCTACTATAGCGGCAGCGCCAGCGCTGTTTGCTCTTTCAGGAGTATTAATAAAAGTCATAACCAATCTTGGATCCGCTATGGGAGGCACCGCAAGCGCTAGTACAGGATTTGCTCTTTCCTTTTCAGGTGTGGGCATCCGCTACAGTGACTTCAGAATATTTGCAATATTCTCTCTGCTAATAACATCATTCTTTTCTGCAATGATAATATCCACAATTAAAAAAGGCAGCGCTAAACTTGGGCTTAAGTACATACCTATCTTTATGATCATAACGGTAACACTTTTTCTGATCGCAGACAAGGTTTTGGAAAAAATGGTTGGAACTTTTTTATAAACTCAAATGTATATATCCAATTATAATAGTATAGTAGTATACAAAAACGTAATATTTAAATAGTAGTTATTATATGGGTCATATAAGGTAAAGTCTAAATAGTAGTTATTTCACAGGCTCTACAAAAAGAGGTGCAATATATTAATGAGATTTACAATAACTAAAGGCAGGAAATCCCAGGCAGCTATGGAATTCCTGATGACCTATGGCTGGGCTATTCTGGTTGTTCTAGCGGCTATCGCTGCATTGGCTTATTTCGGAGTTTTAAGCCCTGAAAAGTTTCTGCCTGAAAAATGCCTGATAGAAACTGGTTTTACCTGCATAAGCAGCAAGGTTGAACCTGCGCAGTCAACAATAGTTCTTTCAAATGGACTCGGAAAAACTTTAACTATAGATAGCATCCAGATAGGTGACTGCACTCAGACTTTTAGTACATCTATGATGAGTGAAGATGAAAAGACTTTTGTTATTACTGGCTGCAGTAATGGTGATTCGAGAGATACATTTAAAGGTGAAGTAGCTATAAAATTTACAGAAAAACGCACTAACCTTTCAAAAACTGCTTATGGCATAATAAATACAAAGATAGAATAAAAACTCATAATATCTATTTAAATCATAAAAATTATAACAAAGAGGTGAAAAAGAAAATGAGTAAAATGTTTAAGAAATCCCAGGCAGCCATGGAATTCCTGATGACTTATGGCTGGGCTATTCTGGTAGTTTTAGTTGCTATTGGAGCACTGGCGTATTTTGGTGTCTTAAGCCCGGATAGATTCTTGCCTGCCAAATGTACACTTCCAGCTGGTGTTGCATGTGTAGATTTTAATGTAGGAGCAGATACAATAGATATAGTTTTAAGAAATGGTCTGGGATTTGACTTAGAAAACGTAATAGTAAAGGTATCGGGATGCTCAGACTCTTCAGCTACTGGAGTGGATTTAAATAATGGAGCCCAAGCTATATTCACAGTTGGTTCTACAACAAGTTGTGGATTAACATCCGGAGCTAAATTTAGTGGCGACATTAATGTCTCATACAAAAATAAAGACACTACATTAGATCATAAAGTAGTAGGCTCATTGACAGGAAGAGTAGAATAAATATTTTATTTCTTTTTTTTATTTATTTTTGTCTTGATAGTTTTTAGAATATAATTTCTCTAAACAATATCTTCAATCTCTTTCTTTATATAGCAACTGTGCTAAACAATCGTACATCTATTTACAGTTGCTATGTTTGGAAATGGCAACTAAATCCCAGAGGGATATAGGAACGGTAGTGACTATATGTACGAAAATTTGCCATTTCCATTATATCCTCTAAATCATACCTTATTGGCGCCTTTCTTTCTTTAAGTACATGTAAAAATTTCCAAATCAACACATCCGCAAGTTCTGCTGCTTTCTCCATAGAAACCTTGCCTTCAGTGTATTTGTCTACATTTTATGCTCCAGGCCTAAAGCCAGTAGTTCCCTCATAACTGTAGATCTATCTTCTAATTCTTCTTTTGCTATTTTATCTGACTTCTCCAACAGCTCTTTTGGAACAGTTATGCTTACTCTCCCCAATTTCATTTTGCTACTGTTTCTACTCATATTTTTGCAATAAGTGCTATAGACCCTATTCTTCCATTTTATCATATCCAATATAATTTTGACTATCTTAATAATAATCATAGCTTATTCAGCTTTTATCGCGCCAGAAACAGCAAATAAAAAGCTAATTCCGCCCTTAGAAAATATTTATTTAGTATAAACATAATAATTTTTCAATGCGCGAAAAAATGCAAAGCAATTATAACTCATTGTAAAATTAATAGAAAAATAAAGAAAAAATCAATTTAAACCTGCTGTTTCTTCTTCTGATAGGCCACTATCAGCACTATTCCAAGTATTATAACAATTGCTGCTATAATCCATGCCATCGGCGCTTTGCTTGGCGCTACTACTGCTTCAGGTTCTGTTACTTCTTCTGGTGGTGCAACCTCTTCTGGCACTTCCTCAGCTGGCACTACTTCTTCTTCTGGAACTTCCTCAACCTCGACACCGCTCTTCACACCAACAGCGAATGAGCTAAACCCAGGAGTTTCTGCCTCATAATTAACATAAGTATTATCTGTTCCTGTTACACTTGTAGTTAACTCATTCCACTTGCCATCTTTATACCTGTACAATGATATATCGCCTGATGCCAGGCTATTTTCTGTTAACCATGCTTTTGTTACTCTAAAGCCTATTTTTAAGCTCTCTGCATCAGTATCCTTTAAATTCTTCTTATTAATCCTTACATACTGATATACTTTTGCTGCTGCCTCTGTTGAAATAGGATTTTCTTTTAAAGCCTGAACCTCTAAATCCACATTCTTTAGCTCTGATTTAACCTCACTAACAGCAACACTGGTTACTG
>DAOVKD010000063.1 GCA_030631975.1 Candidatus Woesearchaeota archaeon | reverse complement strand
GGCTGCGTTCAAAAAGTTAGGCTGTGCCTTTTTTAGGGGAGGCGGGCGGGAAAAATCATGTTTTATCTGAAATTAAAATGCTGTGTATCTTCACAAAGTGTTTCTACTAACAAAATCAAGATGCAGCATTTTGACTAAAGTCCGCTCTGGCACAGCCGATTAAAATATTTTGAACGCAGCCACTAAAAACAAAACAAATAAATATTAAATGAGCCTCTATTGCAATTTAAGTGGTGTTTAATGGCGTTATTCAAGGATATGCTGCATTCGGATGAATCTTTGTTTAAGAATGAATTAGCATTAGATTACAGCTTTCTGCCTAAAATTTTGCTCCATCGCGAGCAGCAGCAAAGATACATAGCAGCTATCATAAAACCCCTGTTAGATGGAAAAAATGGAAAAAACCTTTTCATTTATGGAGCGCCAGGTATTGGTAAAACAGCTGCAATGCGCTTTGTTCTTAATGAGATGGAAGAAGAAACAGATGAAGTTGTTCCTATTTACATAAATTGCTGGCAGAAAAACACTACTTTCAAAATAATTGCGGAGATCTGCGAACAGCTTGGTTATAGGCTAACTCATAACAAAAGGACAGAAGAATTATTTGAAGTTGTAAAAAACATGCTGAATAAAAAATCTGCTGTTTTTGCTTTCGACGAGGTTGACAAATTAGAAGAGATTGATTTCTTATATGTTATTTTAGAGGAAATCTACAAAAAATCTGTTTTATTGGTTACAAATTATAATGATTGGGTGGAAGATCTGGATGACAGGGTCAAATCAAGACTGATGCCAGAAACTCTGGAGTTTAAGCCATATAATCTGTCAGAAACAAGGGATGTCTTAAAACAAAGAATGGGGTATGCATTTGTCCCTAATGTCTGGGATAACGATGCCTTTGAGATGATAGTAAAAAAAACTGCTGAGGCAGAAGATATAAGGGTTGGCTTGCATTTAATGAGAGAATCCGGCAATATTGCAGAAAACAGCTCATCAAGAAAAATAACCTTGGAGCATGCACGCGATGCAATTACAAAAATAAATCAATTCACAATAAAGAAAAGCACTGATTTAACAGAAGACGAACGCACAATACTGGATATAATAAAGAAAAACTCAGAGAAAAAGATTGGTGATTTATATAATATCTACAAAGAGCAGGAAGGAAAACTAGTTTACAAATCATTCCAGAGAAAAATTGAAAAATTAGAAAAAAATAAATTCGTCAGCGTCAAAAAAACAAGTGGCGGACCAGAAGGAAACACATCAATAATTAAGTATGCTGCTGAAACAAAAAAGCTGACTGAGTTTTAATAACTTACTTCAAAACAATCAAACTCTCCACTTGCTTCTCCAAATTCAACATCAACCCTGCTTACTTCTGCTCCTTCCGGACCTTTTTTGCAGAATTCAATTAATTCTTTTATTTTATCTTCCGGACCTTCTGCAACAACTTCCACAGTTCCACCTGGCATATTCTTTACATAGCCTTTTAACCCTAAACTTAATGCTGTTTTTTTAGTATTATGCCTAAAAAAAACTCCTTGTACAATGCCATGGACTATAATATACGCTCTTTTCATACACTATAAAGAATTTGTTTCATATATAAAGTTTATTTCTTTCAGTATTGAAAATAAGCACTGGACATCTCTTATACTGCACTGGACATCTGCGCGTGAGGTATATAAACTAACTCTACACTATATTCCCAAAACACCCCTCGTGTTGTTTATAAGGCAGGCAGGAAAAAGTCTCTATAAAAATTTCCTGCCCCACCCTTTAATATTCGAAATAAAAAAGCCGCATAGCGACCTATTACAAGAAGTTAAGAGCTCAAAATAATAATAATCGTTCAACTATTTAAAATTTATTAAAAAATAAAAAAAGGTCGCTAACCCGGTAAAACAGAAGTGTGAAACCCTCTAGAATAATATAAATCATACTGATATATAAACTTTTCCAAATGCCGAGGTCGCTCAACCTGGTAGAGCGGGAGTGTGAAACCCTCCTGCCAGAAATGGTGTCTGGGCTCAAATCCTTTGATGGATTACCTCTTGGGTGAAAATCCCAGCCGCGGCGATTAATAAAATCGAGGTGATAGAAAATGGACATAAGCAACCAAACAATAAAGGAGCTGTTTTACAAACAAATTAGAGAATTAACATTAAAGACGCAGGACAGTTTTGACTTGCAGTTTAGCGGAAAGCTACTTGAAAAGGAGGGGGTTTAGATGGAAGAAGAAATAACCCTATCCAGATTTGAAGACATAATACCAGAACCTGAAGAAATTTTTGATAAAGAAGGAGATCTGGATATTTATACAGAAGCGGGAATATCAAATTATGTTGATGATGACGGCATAAGCGCATCAGAAGAAGGATTCATGACTGGTTATTTAGGTGCATGAAAATGTTTAACTTCTTCAAAAAAAATTTCATAGAATGGAAAGACTACAAATCAAGAATTGACTTCATTGAAGATTTTTATTGGCAGCAGAGTGTTAGAAAAGAGAGTATAAGGAATCTGTGAATAATTCATATCATATAAAAATGAACATAACGTATCTGCTAACAGGGTAAAACACCAAAAATTGTCACTTTATTGACAATAAACAAGTATTTTAACGGTTTTCCAAATCAGTAGTAATCTACTACATCAAAAAAAATTTGTCATCGGAAAAATTTCTACAAAGTAGGTGGTGTTAGCAGATACGTAAAATCCCAAACTTTATAAACAAAAACATAGTTCTTTCAGCCGTAAGTTATGGGTAAAATGGAAGGGAAACTTAAGTTAATAACAGGAAATGCAAATAAGAGCCTTGCTCTGGAAGTAGCCAAAAGGCTAAACATTAAACTTACTCCGGTAGATATACATAAATTCAGTGATGGAGAAATTTATGCCAGAATCCTTGAAAGTGTTAGGGGGTGTAATGTATTTATCATACAGCCGACAAGCCCTGATGCAAATTTCCACCTCATGGAGCTTTTGATCATGGTGGATGCCCTAAAAAGAGCGTCTCCAAAAAGGATAACTGCTGTCATTCCATATTTTGGTTATTCAAGGCAGGACAGGAAAACAAAACCCAGAGAACCAATAACAGCAAAGCTCGTTGCAAAACTTCTAGAAGCAGCTGGTGTTGACATGGTTATGACATTTGAGCTGCATGTTGCCCAAGTGCAGGGATTCTTTGATATACCCTCAGACAATTTGGACTTAATACCTATTTATGCAGAGCATATATTAAACAAAAAACTCAAAAATATAGTTTTTGTTGCCCCTGATGTAGGGAGCGCTCCAAGAGCAAGAGCATTGGCAAGAGTGATTCATGCTCCAATAGCCATAGTAGATAAAAGGAGGCCAGAGCAAGGAATTGTAAAAGTGGAAAATGTTATTGGAGACGTTAAAGATAAAACAGCAATCTTAATAGATGACATAATAGACACAGCAGGCACCATTACAGAGTCAGCATACATGTTAAAAAAATATGGCGCAAAAGACATCTCTGTTTTGGCAACGCATCCAGTTCTCTCAGGTCCTGCAATAAAAAGGCTGCAAAAAGCGCCTATAAAGGAAATTTTTGTCACAAACACCATTGAACTGCCCAAGAAAAAGAAGATTAAAAAAATAAAGGTAATTTCCATAGCGCCTTTACTTTCAGAAACCATAAAAAGAGCTTATGAAGGAACACCAATGGGCGTTGTTTATGAAAAGTTATACGACAAACTAAAGAAGTGATTTAAATGACAGAAAAAGAAGAAAAGCTGCAAAAGCTTTACATGGAATTTCAGATTCTGGAGCAACACATAAAGCAACTTGAAAAGCAGAGTGCTGCTCTTAACAATCAGCTCATGGAGCTTATAGTAACAAACCAGGGCCTGGATGATATGAAAAAGATAGATGAAAAAACAGAAATCCTGGTTCCCTTAAGCAGCGGAATATACGCAAAAGCAGAGCTTAAAGACAACAAGAGTTTTATTGTAAATGTAGGAGCTAATACTGCATTGGTTAAAGATGGGAATTCCACCAAAAAGATGATTGAAGACCAGATTGATGAAATCAAAAAACTGCAGGAAAATCTTGCAAACCAGATGCAGGCCCAAACTGTAAAAGCAGTTTCCATGGAACAGGAAATAAACAAAATTGCTTCTTCAATTCAGGATAAAAAATAATAAAAAAAATAATAAAAAATTACATTCGCTTTTCCATAGTTGTCAATATTTTTTCTGCATGTTTTCTAAATGCAAATCCGAAGCCAATTCCAATAGCTATTGCTAAAGCCAAAACAATTCCTGCAACAATTATCAATAAGGTATTTTCTGCTAACCCGACTCTTATTCCTATCACTTGGAAAGCTATTGTCAGGAAATAGATTATTATCAATACTCTAACTATAGGACTAACAATCTTTATTCCTTTTAGCTTTTTGGCCTTAGATATAACAGCAGCTGCAAAATCTGCAATTATTAAGCCAGCTATTACAATTAATATTCCAGCTAGCAATTGAGGGATCCATACAGCAATGCTTTGTAAGAATCTGCTGACTGTTGTTAATTCAATGTAATCTGTAGCTATAAGTAAAGCAATAGAAAATACCCACCATTTCACTAATCCACCCATTAATGAAGGAGGTTCAATTCCACCTAGCGCGCCTAATCTTCCTGTGCTTTCAATCCATTTCTCCAATTTTGTTCTTTCAACTATCTTTTTTATAATATGGCCTATAATAGCTCCGATAAAATATCCCAAAATCAGGATTATTATTGCTATAATAAATCCTACAATAATATTGGGGTCTATTATTAAAGGCCCAATTTCCACAGAACTTAGCACCATTTATCTCACCTCTTTTAACACTTTTTTTAATGTTTTTTATATTAATTAAACTACATGTTTATATTTCTTTGTATTTTTACCCCATTATACCCGTAAACTTAATAAATGCCTTAATTTCCTATGTTTAATTGATAAGGGTATAAAATGTTCAAATTTTTGAAAGATAAGTTAAAAGGAGCTATCTCTAAGTTCTCCAAAAAGGCAGGGGAAGAAACCGCGGCAGAGGAACCTATAAAAGAGGAGGCAAAGCAGGAAGTTATAAAGAAAAAAGAAGAGCAAATAG
>DAOVKD010000111.1 GCA_030631975.1 Candidatus Woesearchaeota archaeon | reverse complement strand
TTTCTCAACTGCCTCTACTGCGCGATTTTCTGTGTCGCTTTCGCCTACACCAATCAAGGCAACTCCTCCCTGTTTCATTACAGCGCGTATATCAGCAAAGTCCAGGTTAACCAAACCAGTTTTAGTTACAAGCTCTGCAATACCCTTAACAGCGTTTGTCAATATTTCATCTGCCACCTTAAAGGCAGTATGCAACGGCAGTTCAGGAGCAAGCTCCAGCAATTTCTCATTTGGAATGACTATTAAAGTGTCGACAATCTGCTCCATTTTTTCAAGGCCCATTACAGCATTTTCATATCTTCTCTGGCCTTCCATTGAAAAGGGCAGTGTTACAATGCCCACTGTCAAAGCGCCTACTTTTTTTGCAATTTCAGCGATTACAGGAGCAGAGCCTGTTCCTGTGCCTCCTCCTAGACCGCAGGTAATAAAGACCATATCTGAGCCGCGCAATATTTTTTTAATCTCTTGCTCTGTTTCTCTTGCTGCTTCCTCGCCTATTCTTGGTTCGGATCCTGCGCCTAAACCTTTTGTCAGTTCTCTTCCAAGCAGGATTTTTTTATCCGCAGTTGTATAAAGCAAATCCTGGGCATCGGTGTTAACAGCTATGGTCTCTGCCCCAACAATGCCTATCTCAGACATTCTTTGTACTGTATTGTTGCCGCCGCCCCCTGTGCCTATAACCTTTATTGCAGCTTTTTGTTTAGCTAAAAGCTGCTCAAGCTCAGCATCAATATTTATGATAGATTCTGATTGAGAAACTGATGGACTTAACTGAGAAACTGGTTCTGTTTGCGCATTTGTTATTTCTGGTTCCAATTTACCTCCCCTCTTTGTTGTGCTAATATCAACAATATCGCTTGTATTTAAACTATTTGTTTTTTGAGTCTTCTTCAATAGTAAATTCAACCTTTTTTATGTTTGGGATAATCTCTGTTATTTTTTTGCTTAGCCTTTCTTTAGCTTCTTTTGGTATTTCACTTTTTAGGCTTATTTTTGCATTGTTGTTGATTATTTCTGCTTCAAAATCCTTTGTATCAAGGCTTAATTTCAGGTAGCCAGATAATTTTTCCTTGTCATCTGTTATTTTTTTATTTATTTTTATTTTATAGGAAAGCTCTTTTCCAGACAAAGGATGGTTAAAATCCACTAAAGTTCTTCCTCCGCTGACTGTTTTTATTGTTCCAACTACGCCATCAATGTTCAGTTGTACACCAGGCATTGGCTGAATATTCTGCTGCTTGAATTTGTTTGTAGGAATCAGCTGTATAAGTTTTGCATTCTTTTTTCCGAAAGCATCTTCAGGCTTTATGTCGAAATCATATTCTTTTCCTATTTCCTTTCCTTCAATATTTTTATCAAGGCCTTTCAAAAGTTGCTCTTCACCAACGCATATTATAGCGGGGCAATAATCATGGTTGTGCAGTTTATTTTCTTTAGCAACCTTTTCATCGGTTGTATCAAATATTACATTCTCTTCTTTAAGCTTCCCTGTATATTCTATTTCCACAAAATCGCGCTTTTTTATTGGTTCCATATTATAAGATTCAGAAACAGGTCTTTGCAATTAATATTGGTTTATAAGTTTTTTGTTTTTGCAAAGTAAACTTGAAGTATACAGTAAGGGCTGTGCCTAATTTAGGGGAGGCGGGTGGGAAAAAGCAAGTAATGATATTAATTAAAATGCTGTGTATCTGAACGTAAAACTTTCTGGAAAGTTTGCGCTAGCAAGCCCAGAAAAACCATATAAATTGTCCTTTGTTTTTCGCTGTAAAATCAAGATGCAGCATTTTGTCTCGCCCTGCATGCGGCGTAGTTGCATGCTCGCTTGCAGCATTGCTCTGGCACAGCCCTTTATGTTAAGAGTATACTTAGGGACTGTACTTAACACACCAACAGAATTTACAACCCATTATTTTCCTCAATATCCCTCTGCATATCTCTAACTTGTTTGTATTCCTGGGCCATGTTTAAGAAGTACTCATGAATTCTTGTGTCATTAGTAAGTTCAGGATGGAAGGTTGTTATTAACAAATTATGCTGCCTTATCATGACAGGGCTGTTTTTGTGTTCTGAAAGAATCTGTACGCCATTGTAAAAGCTCTTGATTGTTGGGGCTCTTATGAAAACTCCATTAAAGTTTCCAATATCTTTTATGCTTAGTTTTGTTTCAAAGCTGTGTATCTGCCTTCCGTAATCATTACGTTTTATGCTTATATCCGCTAAATTAAGTTTTGGCTGTTTGCTGTCAATAATATCTTTTGCAAGCACAATTGCGCCAGCGCAGGAACCATAAATCGGCATTCCATGCTTATGCTTCTCTTTAATTGCTTTGTCAAGCTTATATTTTTTCATTAACAAGCCTATTGCTGTGCTTTCCCCGCCTGGTATTATTAAGGCATCAACATCTGTTAAATCTTCCGGCAGTTTTACCTTTATTGGTTCTATATCTAATTTTATTAATATTTTAATATGTTCTCTTACGCTGCCCTGCAAAGCCAGAACTCCTACTTTCATATTAGTCATCTTATGCTATCTTTCCTGCATTTTTAATTCTAATTTTTCAATTTCCAGGCCTTTCATGGCTTCTCCCAAACCCTGAGAAACTCTTGCAACTATTTCTGGTTTGTCGTAATTTGTTGTAGCTTCAACAATTGCCTTGGCTGTTTTGCTTGGATTTTCAGATTTAAAAATTCCAGATCCTACAAAAATTCCATCTGCTCCTAACAGCATCATTAAGGCTGCATCTGCAGGAGTTGCAACTCCGCCAGCGGCAAAATTCACAACAGGCAGTCTCTGCATATTTTTTGTCTGCTCCACTAATTCAAAAGGAACTCTCATTTTAACGGCTTCTTTCTGCAGCTGTCTTTTTGACATATTTTTTAGCTGCTTAATTTGTTCATTAATTAAATTTATATGCTTAACAGCCTCAATTATATTTCCTGTTCCTGCTTCTCCTTTTGTCCTTATCATTGCAGCGCCTTCATTTATTCTACGTAAAGCTTCCCCTAAACTTCTTGCCCCGCATACAAACGGAACCTTAAAAGTGCGCTTGTCAATATGCTTATTGTCTGCAGGAGTTAAGACTTCGCTTTCATCAACATAGTCAACACCTAAAGATTGCAGGATTTGCGCTTCTGCAAAATGTCCTATCCTGGCTTTAGCCATTACTGGTATGCTAACAGCTTTCATTATCTCTTTTATTTTCTTTGGGTCTGCCATTCTTGCTACTTTGCCTTCTTTTCTTATATCAGCAGGCACTTTTTCAAGAGCCATGACTGCTACTGCACCGGATTTCTCAGCTAGCTTAGCCTGCTCCGCGTTTATAATATCCATTATAACGCCGCCTTTGAGCATCTCTGCAAGGCCTTTTTTCAGTGTAAAAGTCCCAGTAGCACCTTTAGTATCCATAATCATCCCCTAATATTTAGAAATATAGATAGGAATTTAAAGGTTTTGGAACCTTATGTTCCAAATACCCAGAAAAATGGAACATTTTTCGCTGGTTTCGAACAATTTCGGCTGCGTTCAAAATATTTTAATCGGCTGTGCCAAAGCGGACTTTAGACAAAATGCTGCATCTTACTTGCTTAAATAAAAAACACTTTGTAAAGATACACAGCATTTTCATTAATTTCATTGCATGCTTTTGCCCGCCCGCCTCCCCTAAAAAAGGCACAGCCTAACTTTTTGAACGCAGCC
>DAOVKD010000042.1 GCA_030631975.1 Candidatus Woesearchaeota archaeon | reverse complement strand
TTTGGATTTAAGATTTTCCATATTATCTATTAATCCTTACACCTTTATAAATCTTTCTATTTTTTACTACTAATTAGGTACTATAATACTCTTATTAGTTGCCTTGGGATTGTTTGCTTATTCATTGGTCAGTATTCTTGTTAATGGTTTTCAGATGCATAAACTGTATGCTTTAATCTTGATTGCTTGTTGAGTATGCTTAATTTAGATAGAACTGGCCTTAATTAAAAGCCTAATTTTGATGGGTCTGCCTGGGGTATCCGAAGCTCTTCAGCATGAACAATGCCTCTTTTTCCCCTGAATCGTGTTGTCATCATACCACAGCCTGCTGCAATATCTGTTCCTTTACTTTTAAAAAGTGTAGCTGGAATGCCTTTTTCCTGTAATCTTTCTTTGAATTTATTTGGAGAATAGCGCTTAGATTGTTTTAAAGATCCGGTTTCTCCCCAAGAGAAAACAGATGATGAGGTTATATTCGGCCACATGACCTTAACATAAAAAATGTCACTTCTTCCTTCAAGAATCTTTAAGATTTCATCAATATTATGTTCCATATTATTTATCCCATCAATAAGTACATAATTTAAAGTTATTTTTCCAGGATGTTTCTGAGCATATTTTTCAGCTTCGTCTAACATTGTAGAAATAGTTAGTTCTGGATCTTTTTTAAAAAATAACTCATCATGGATTAACCATTGCCTTCTTAATTTATCATTCGGGAAATGAAGTGATAACTCAAGTCTGATTGGGTAAGGTAAATCTGAATTAGTTAGTCTGTCTATTGTTCCAGGAGCTCCAATTGTTGACAGAGAAAATCTTGTATCAGCAACATAGGGTTCATGTTTTTGTATTGCTTTGATTACATTATTTCCATAAAGTGGTTCTCCCATAGCCATAAACGCATACTCAACAGCATCTTCTGACAGTATCTTTTCCAAATTTCCATCTCGAGAAAGGGTCATCCCCATCTGTTCATTAATTTCATCAAGGCTTAGACATCCATAAAATGAATCAAACATATTTGCACATATAAAACAATTGTATACACAACCAGCCTGGGAAGAAAGGCATAAAACATATTCTGGTTTGTTGTCTTCTCTGTTTGGTATATTAAAAAAAGCACTTTCAATGCCTGATTTTCGTTCTCCTTTCTTAAATTTTTTATGAAGGGATTGATGAAATCCTTTAGCTGGAACATCAAATACATATTTTATTGATCCGTCTGAGGAATAACATGTTGATCTATATTCTATAAATACCACCCAATTTACTATAAAATAACCTATCTATATAAGTTTGTTGAAATTATGCAAATTCTATCTTTATTAAGGCTGCCTGAACTTCGCGGACGCAGTCTTCCCACACTTTGTATGGGAAAAGAACTTAACATGACCCGATGTTAAATATAATTTTCAAAAATCTTAACTGTAAATGTATTGGTGTTTTTTAGTATTATTATTTACTAAACAGTAATAAAAAAACAAAACATTTAAATAGTACATAATTAATCTTATTTATATGTCAAAGGATAATGATAAATTAGGAAAACGGGATTTAATTAATCATATAAAAGGAATTACAAAGTTATCTAAAAATAAACTTAGAAGTCTTACCAAGATTTATATTGAAAGGGAAGACCGTTATCAGGTAGCAAAGGAAATTGCTGAAGGTATTGCTTCTGATACATACCTACCTATTATGCTCTACACAGCTGGTCAACTGGGTCCAGATTTACCTGAGGATAAAAAAAATCAACTACTCTTAGAGGTTCTAATACAGGCTGCTTCAGTCACACTTACAGAACAGATTAAACCATTACAAAGCAATAATCCATTTACTGAGAATGAAGTAATAAAAATATACAAGCGATTAATCTATGAGAATTTTCATATTTCCCTACAAAATGCTAAGAAATTAGTAAAATCTGGAATAGGTTATCATGGAATGGTTGCAGACTCATTAAATCCTAAAAAATAAATTCTCGTTCTGTGTTATATTATTAGGGTTTGGTTTGGATAAGTGGGTGGAACAAATAAATTACTTTTATAAAGTAGTAAAAATAGATAGTTTTATAAATGTTTAAACATTAATAATTCTATGACCTTGATTATTGAACCTTATAAATATGTTAGTCCTTTAGTAAATGATAAATTAGAGAAAGGTACCTCTATTGTTGAATTATTAACAGACTACAGAACACCCTGTTATGTGTTTAAAAAAAATAGTGATCCTTATGTACAAGATATGATAGCAACAAATGTTGGTGTTACTCTTTCCGATGGTAATCTAACTTCTTTTATTTTTGAGGAAGATATTCCTGGGGAGAAGGAAATTTATATTGTTAAGTATATTTCAGATGTAAAGAAGATACTAAGAATCCCCGGAACACTAATTCCAACAAATGCAGATAAACAATTACCAAGATCTTATTTTTCTCAAATTGCTATAAATGGGGATTATAAAGATATTCTTTCAGAATTTGAAAATAATGGTTGGGAAATTATTAGAACTGAAGATAATCCTGAGGGATGGAAAAAAAACTTGCTTGTATTAAGAGAATTGGGATATGCTTATCAAAAAAATTATAGTAAAATTAAACAAAAAGCATTAAAATTTTATGGAATCCTATCTTGAGCATAATTATTGCAGTTGCCTTGGGATTGTTTGCTTATTCATTAATCAGTATTCTTGTCAATGGTTTTCAGATGTATAAAGTGTATGCCTTAATACTGGGTGTTGTTAACCTGATAGCAGTTTATTTGCTTAAGAAATAAATTCTCGTTCTGTGCCATACTGTTAATGGTTGGTTCGGCTAATAGGAATTCCGATGTTATTATCATTTAGTTTTGAACCATCTTTTAGATAACCACCTGGCCGATGACCTTTAATTTCACATAGGCGTTTAGCATCTTCTATTCGAACTCCTAAAGATGATGCTACTACTTTTTCAATGCCTGCTTCTTCAACAATACCTTTAATAACATCAAAAATTTCTCCTTTACTATCAGGACTAAAAATATCCATTTTCATAAAAGAAAGAACATTAACACCACCAAAATCTTTTCCTGGTTCCCGTGCATAAATTATTCCATTAAACCGTATGCCCCTAGAGCCCATGAATGGGTATTCACTAGAAGAATATTGAAATATAAGATTTCCTTTTTCTGTTTTCTGTAAAGTTAAATAATCTTCAGGAGAGTAAAAACTTAGTCTTGAGATTTTCGCTTTAAAGATAGGTTTCATCACTTCAGGGTCTACTTGAGGTATTAAATTAAGCGAACCATATTTAAAGAGATTGTTTACTTGTTCGATTGTTACCATATCAATAAGAATAAGCTTTGTCTTTATAAACCTTTTGTTTTATTACTACTTTTAAGTTATCATTTATTATTTTTTAATAACGCTAGGGCATACTCAATCAGATACTATTCCAAAGTAAAGAAAACAGGAAGATTTATAAGTGAATTATTCATTCTCTTTTATAAAATGGCCAAAATTGCTTATCATAGTACTAATAACAAATCAGAACAAGTTAATTTTGAAACAGCTTTACTTAGAGGTCAACCAAAAGACTACGGACTTTACATGATTGCAAGGTCTGATGTTCCAAAATTACAACCAAAACAAATAAGAGATATGTCTCAATTAACTTATCCTGAAATTGCATTTCAAGTTCTTAATCCATATCTGGGTTCAGAAATTCCTCAAGCAAAATTAGAAGTATTATTAAACGACGCTTACATAAATAATAAAATTCTTACAAATGTCCAGAATGTTACAGGAAGAACTAATATTATGTGGCTTACTCATGGACCAACATATTCATTTAAGGATTATGCTGCAAGATTTTTTGGAATAACACTTAATTACTTTTTAGAAAATAGTGGTAAAAGAAGAATTGTTGTTGTAGCAACAAGTGGAGATACTGGTGGAGCTGTTGCTGATGCCCTATATGGTTTAAAAAAGGTTGATAATATTGTATTCTTTCCGAAAGGTTCAATAAGCGATGGTCAGAGAAGACAAATGACCACTTTGAAAAAAAATATTTATGCTTTTGAAGTGAATGGAGATTTTGATGTTTGTCAGGCTCTTGCTAAAAATATTTTAGGAGATAAAAAATTTGCAAAAAAAGCTTTTGGAGACCATGAAAGAATAACATCTGCAAATTCAATCAGCATTGGAAGGCTACTTCCTCAGGCAGTTTATCCTTTCTATGCATATTCCAGAGTTGCTAAAGATGGAGAACCAATGATAGTGAGCATACCCTCTGGAAATTTTGGAGATATGATGGGAACAGTATTAGCAAAAGAGATGGGTTTGCCTATTGGCAAAATAATCTGCGGGGTTAACGAAAACACTGAATTTCCAGATTTTCTTGAAACTGGAAGTTATGTTGTTAGACCTTCAAAAAAATCTCCTTCATCAGCAATGGTTGTTTCACATCCAAGTAATCTGGCAAGATTAATTGATTTCTACGAAGGACATATGTTTGATGAAAGAGACCATCAAACAAAAAAAGTTATAAGACCAGGAGTAATTGATAAAATGCCAGATATTGCAGCAATGAGAAAAGATATTTTTTCAGTTGGTATTAATAACCGGCAACATTATGAAACTATGAAAGAAGTTTTTTATATGCATGGTATAGTTCTTGATCCTCACGGTGCTGTTGCATGGAAAGCATGGGAATTATTTACAAAGGCGAATCATAAACAGTTTGCTGTTATATATGAAACTGCTGATCCAGGAAAATTCCCAAAGGATGTTAAGGAAGCTATTGGAAAAATACCTGAACTACCAAGTGGAATGAAAGAACAAGCAAAATTAGAAGAAAGAATATATTATATCAAAAATGGTCCTGATAAAAGCGAACAAGGATTAAAACTTAGTGATAATCAAATTAATGAAGCAAAAACTAAAATTAGAGAATTATTATCTTAATTTTTTTAGTGTGCCCTCATGCCATTCACATTCCATGAGATTATTTTCATCTTAACTCTTCTCTTATTGTTTTTATAATAAAATCATAGATTTCCTTATGAGGCACATATTTCTTTGATTTCTCAGGATTATTCAGCTCTTTTTCAAAATCATCAACATTAATGAATTTCACCTTTTCAATTTCCTCTTTCTGAAGCTTTAGTTTTTTAATGTCAGCGTCATACCTGAGGATAAAGTTATGTACAAATTCATAATTATTGAAGTTTTCCTCTTTCCTTATGAGGATTTCTTTAGTTATACCAATTTTCCTGAGCTCATGGGGAGCTTTGTTTATGCCTAATTCTTCTTTAAGTTCTCTTGATGCAGCATGTTCTGGTATTTCTCCCGCACTAATATGGCCTGATGAAGATGTATCCCAAAAGCGAGGAAAATGCATTAACCTTGCTCTTTTTTGCATAAGTATTTCTCCTTTTGAATTAAATATCCATACACTGACAGAAGTGTGCCAAAGCCCCTTTGTATGGGCCTCTTTTTTTGTATTCTTAATCCCTGTAAACTTACCATCCTTGTCAAGTATGTCTATAAATTCTTCCATTTTTACCATTTATTATAATGTATCCTTTGTTTTTTAAAGCGTTCTGCCGAGGTTTTTGTTAACGCATTTGCTTTCAACACATATGCAGTCTTCTGGATTGTATGCTGCTTCCAATACAAAAATCTCAGTGCATACCTCTGGTCTTTCATAATCTGATTCATATTCTTTGTTTATGCAGAGCATTGGGTGGCAGTCAGATGGCAATGGAATACAGTCATTATCAGTTTCGCAGGCAAACTCCTGCTCAGATGGGCATCCCTCTTCCCATGTTCTTAAGCACTTTTGCTTTGACTCGCACCATGTATAGCCAGCCATAAGCATACAGCCGTGTTCATCTGTTTCTCCACCAATTGGTTTTTCTGTTGCACATCCTGCTATGAAAAGCAGGGCTATTATTGGTATTAGGATTATTTCTCTTCTCATTTTTTATTGCCTCCTTTTGTGATAATTAAATTTGGCTTTTTGAGAAGTGTTCCAAAGAAAAATGCACTTAGTGCTATTAAAATCAAAAGCACTATGAACATTATTATTGACAGATTATATGGTGATATCTGGGTTCCTGTGATTACTGTCTCTTCTGCTAGTTGAACCATCTCTGCGCTTTCCTCAACTACAGTTTCTTTTGTTGCTTCAATAACATTTAAGGCTCTTGGAGCTTCTGCAGCAAAAGTCTGTGCTCCTTTCATTAGGAAATTCTTTGCAAAAATAAAAGCCATTCCAACAGCTGCAATTAAGGTTGTTATAAATGCAAAGAGCACTTTTATTTCCCTTGGCTCTAT
>DAOVKD010000152.1 GCA_030631975.1 Candidatus Woesearchaeota archaeon | reverse complement strand
AGCAAAAGAAATGGTTAAAAGACAAAATGGATAATTTCAGTAAATTATTTAAGTTATTACAATAAGTGATGTTTTATGACACTTCAGTTGCCAAAAGGAACAAGGGACTTTAAGCCGGAGGAGGCTATAGCAAGGAACAAGATAATCAGCACTTTAAAAGACGTGTTTGAGCTTTATGGCTACTCTCCTTTAGAAACCCCTGCTTTTGAAAGATACGATGTTCTTGCATCTAAGTATGCTGGCGGCGAAGAAATCCTAAAAGAGACTTTTAAATTTAAGGACCAAGGAAAAAGAGAGTTAGGATTAAGGTATGATTTAACAGTTCCATTGGCAAGATACATTGGCATGAACCCTAATATAAAAATGCCATTTAAGATATACCAAATAGGGGATGTGTTTAGGGATGGTCCTGTTGAAAGAGCAAGGTACAGGCAATTTAGTCAATGCGACGCTGATGTTGTGGGGATTAAAAGCATGACAGCAGATGCGGAAATTATTGCGCTAACTCAAAGAGCATTTAAAAAACTTGGTTTAGAGGCTACAATAAAAGTAAATAACAGAAAATTATTGAATGAGTTGTTGCTATATGCAGGAGTTAAAAAAGATAAGCTTGAGACAGTGCTCCTGACAATTGACAAGCTTGAAAAATTTGGCCTAGATACAGTAAAAAAAGAATTAAAGCAGAAAATTGGCAATAAAGCAATAAACAATATAATAAAAATAATTGATATTAAAGGAAACAATAGTGAAAAAATAATGGAAATAAAAAAATTAATAGCCTCAGAAGGACTTAATGAAATTGAAGAATTGCTTTCTTTGTTAAAAATATTAAATGTTAATGCAGAGTTTGATGTTTCTCTTGCCCGCGGATTAAGTTATTATACAGGCACTGTTTTTGAGGTTTTTTTGAAAAACAGCAAAGTGAAAAGCGCTGTCTGCGCAGGCGGAAGATATGATAAAATGATAGGCTCTTTTTTAAGTAAGGGAGATTATCCTGCTGTAGGTATTTCTTTCGGTTTAGACAGGATTTATGACGCATATGCTGAAAAAGCAGAGAAAACAAAAAAAAGTGTGGCGCAAGTTTACATTATTCCAATAAATACATTTAAAGAATCACTAAGAATAGCAGAGGAATTAAGAAGTGAGAATGTAAAGGTCGACATTGATATTACTGGAAAAGGACCAAGCAAAAACCTGCAATATGCAGACAGCCTTGGAGTTCCTTATGTTTTGTTTATAGGTGAAGAGGAATTAAAGCAGGGAAAAGTTAAGTTAAAGGACATGAACTCCGGAAAAGAACAATTAATGAGCGCAGATGAGCTTGTTTTGTTTCTGCAAAAAATTTAGAGCAGCATTAATAATCCGACTCATCCAAAAAATAGGTTGCACCTAATTTAGGGGAGGTGGGTGGGCAGAATCATGTTTAATCTGAAATTAAAATGCTGTGTATATTCACAAAGTGTTTCTACCAACAAAATCAAGATGCAGCATTTTGACTAAAGTTTGCTCTGGCGCAACCCTAAAAAGAATTTTTGGTGAAAATAACCCATAAAGTTTTTATATGAATACCTATTCCATTTAATTAAAATGAAACCAGAACAAGACTATACAGTTGAAGAGTTTATGAGAAAGGATATAGTGCAGGTAACTCCGGAGACTAGTGTGAGGAAAGTTGCTGAGGTAATGGCGGCAGAACATGTCAGCAGCGTTGTGGTTTGTGAGAATAAAAAGTTGTTTGGGATAATAACTGAAAAAGACCTTGCCATGAAAATTGTTGCCAAGGGTGTTGATGCTGAGAAAGTAACGGCAAGAGAAATAATGACTGCTGATTTGGTTACTATTGAGCCGGAAAAAAGCCTTTATGACGCAATGCTAAAGCTCAACAAAAAGAAAATAACACATTTGCCGGTTGTTAAAGACAAGGAAATTGTTGGAATATTGACGTCAATGGATATATTAAGAGTACAGCCTTCTTATATGGAAATTTTGGCAGGTCCAAAAGTATAATGCATTATCTCCTCTTATAAGTTCCCATTAACTCTGTTTTTTCTATTATATGGCCGTCCATTGCAGCTTCTAAAGCCTCTTTCTTGGAGCCTTCTTTAAGATCCAAAACTGTGTCTAGGGCATAAAGCCTGAAAAAATACCTATGCGTGCCAGAAGGCGGACAAGGACCACCGTAACCTGGTTTTCCAAAACTTGTTGTTCCTTGTGTACCTTTCGGTTCAGTGCCTTTTGCTATTGTCCTTGTATCCGGAGGAATGCTCCATACAACCCAGTGTACCCATGTTCCACCAGGAGCATCAGGATCATCCATAATTAAAGCCAGACTTTTTGTGTTTTCAGGAACTTCTTGTATATTTAATTCCGGCAGAATATTTGCGCCATCGCATGTATATTCTGACGGTATTTCCTGGCTGTTTTCAAATGCCGGACTTGTTAGTTTCATTTTTTCCACCCCTTGAATTGTTTTTATTTCTTTTTCCTGCATAAGTTCTTCTTTTTCTGAGGCATTACAGCCTGCAATAATAATTATAATTAAAAAAATGGTTGGTATTAATGACTTCATAACATAGAACTTATTTTTGATTTATAAAATTTTTTCGTTTTTATTCTCTGTAAAATAAGCCTCCGGAGGGAGTTGCACCCTCGACCTGCGGTTTACAAAACCGCCGCAATGGCTACTATGCTACGGAGGCGAATGAAATGAGCCGAAGTAGCGACCAAAAACCGAGACAAAATAGTCTGTTGGTTTTTGAGTATGCTACGGAGGCGTGTATAATTAGACTTGAAAATTTAGTATATTTAAAAATATTCCTTTATTATTACGTTTTGGTTTATATTGGCTGTGCCAGAGCAGTATTGCAAGCGGGCATGCAACTACGTCGCATGCAGGGCGAGACAAAATGTTGCATCTTGATGTCTTTATTAAATATCATTT
>DAOVKD010000040.1 GCA_030631975.1 Candidatus Woesearchaeota archaeon | reverse complement strand
TAACGGCTACCTCAATATGGAAACTAACCTGATAATAAAAGGAATCCTTCTTATGCTCTACGGCATATTTATTGTAGGGACAGTAGATAACATACTAAAACCAAAAATAATAGGGGATAAATCTGGCTTGCATCCTGTGCTGGTACTGCTTGGAGTTGTAGGAGGGCTGGCCCTTCTTGGATTTGTAGGGATAATAGTCGGCCCAATAATACTTGCAATGCTTGTTACTTTCATAAAAATATATGAAGAAGAAAAGGGGTAATAACAACATAATAAAAACCAATAGAGTCCAGAAACACGCTCACAATTATTTGATTAATAATTTGGTTTATTACTATTTAAAAATATTTATTCAATGAGACAATAATCATAATTATACTCACAGACAAAAATATTTATACAATAGTTGTCTGTTCATAATAAGTAAAGGACATATTTATGTCTAAAAACTTGTGTCCTTTACTATAATAAAACAATAACATTTAATAAAAAATAAAAATAATCAGCAAATAAATAAGAATAATCCTAATAATTATTTTTCTATGCAATAAAGAAATATAATTAATATAAAAAATGAATTATAGTGTATGACGCTAAGTTTAGGACACTTTCAAATAAAAAACAATGAAGTTAATAACCCCAGGAACAATTATTTAGTAAAGAGTTTAATTCACCACAATCAAAAAATATTCATTCAATAAAATAATAATAATGTGTTTTTGCATTAATAAAATGTAAAAGCAAAACACTATCTACAATTAGTTGTAAAGAAACGAAATAAGATGAAATTTTCCATAATAATGGACATCAAGAAAAATGCTCAAACAAAGGAAATCGAAGATACTCCAAAATCAAAGATTTTTGGTACCAACTTCGTTGGTTTCCGTGGAGCTAAAAACAAGGTTTTCAAACAATCAAAGAGCTTTGGCGCCACGCAAGGTGGTTTCCTAATTATTATTAAAAATTTTTAGTGCACGCAAAAATCGTAGATTTTTGGTGTCCCAAAAATTGCAAAGCAATTTTTTAGGACAAAAAGGAGATAAAGTTAAATATCAAATAGTGAATTAACAAATAATTGTGAAAAAAAGATTGAAATAAATTTAATGCAGAATAGATTAAGTTGATTACTATAAGAAAAATAAAAATTAATGCAATCAAATCCTAAAATGAAGCTTAACGTCAAGGACATGGACATTGCAACCGGAGGACCTTTAGTTGCCATTTTGAATGGGAAGGATGCCGGGAAGTTGGATATACACAACATGGACAGGATCAAGATAAAAAAAGGCAGAAAAATTGAGACAGTTGCGCTAAATATTACAGAGAGTTCCAAAACAGTTCCAGTAGGAAGTATAGGCGTTTATGAAGAAGTTCTTGACTCCTTAAAACTGAAAAATAAAGATAAAGTTACCATAAACCTGACCCGCAAGCCGCTTTCTATAGAGTTTATCAAGAAAAAACTGGATGGAAAGAGCTTAAGTAAAAAGGAAATTGACCAGATAGTGTGGGATATTGTCCATAACAAGCTAAGCGCCCCGGAACTTACGTTTTTTGTTGCAGCATGCTATACAAATCTGGTGTCCATAAGTGAAACCATAATGCTCACAAGGGCAATGGCCAGACATGGCGATATTCTAAATCTGGATAAATATCCTGTAATTGACAAGCATTCCATAGGAGGAATACCAGGCAATAGGACCACAATGGTTTTGGTTCCAATAATAGCTGCTTCCGGATTG
Source organism: Candidatus Woesearchaeota archaeon (assembly GCA_030631975.1). GTDB lineage: Archaea > Nanobdellota > Nanobdellia > Woesearchaeales > GW2011-AR4 > JACPJP01. The sequence goes on along the minus strand of DAOVKD010000040.1, from coordinate 4,785 downwards.
ACAATCCCAAAGACATCCAGCAGATCAATAACAAGCCCTGCAGGAACTGCAGATACAATGGAAGTTCTTGCTAAAGTATCATTTCCAATAAAAAAGATGAAGAGGATAATAGCAAAAACCAATGGCTGCATTGTGTGGGGAGGTTCCTTAAATCTGGCTCCTGCTGATGACAAAATAATAAATGTCGAGAAAACCCTTGAGATTGATGCTGAAAGCCAGCTTTTAGCTTCTATAATGGCAAAGAAGTATTCTGTGTCGAGCACTCATATACTGATTGATATTCCGATAGGCAATGGAGCCAAAGTAAAAAATAAAGAAGAAGCTTTAAAATTAAAGAAAGACTTTGAGGAAATAGGGAAAAAACTCAGGAAACATGTCAAGGTCATAATTACAGATGGCTCCCAGCCGATAGGCAATGGAATCGGACCTGCATTGGAAGCAAGAGATGTCTTGTGGTTGTTAAGCAGAGATAAAAGAAGACCCCTGGATTTAGAAAAAAAGTGTGTTGCGATGGCTTACGAAATTTTTAAAATGGTGGGGATAAAAGAAGGTAAAAAAAAGGTTTTGAAAATATTGAATTCTGGCCGCGCTTATAATAAAATGAAGGAAATTATCAGAGCCCAGCAGGGAGGTATCTTTAACCCTGAGAAAATAAAAATTGGAAAGTTTAAATATGACGTTGCGGCAAATAAAACTGGAATTGTAAAAAGAATAGACAACAGAACAATTTCAAGGATAGCACGGATTGCAGGCGCCCCGCTAAACAGGGGCACTGGAATCTATTTATACAGGCATGTCGGAGATAAAGTAAAGAAAAATCACAAACTTTTTACAATCTATTCCGAAAGCAGACAGAAACTTGAGTTTGCTAAAGAAGCCCTAAAAAACACAAACGGTTTTGTTGTAAAATAACATTTAATCTAAAAGAGGGGATGCGCCTTTTTTAGGGGAGGCGGGTGGGCAGAATCACCATAAATCTGCAATTAAAATGCAAAAAAGAGACCTGTTTTTCGTTTCTGTAATCTTTATACTTATTTTAATGCCCAATGCATTTTCAATTTATAGTGAATCTGTTTATTCAGGGACTATCGAAGACAGAGATATCATTAATATATCGGACCATCTTTTTGAATTCAGAATAGACCCTATAAGCAGTAAAGTATACATAGAAATTGATATTTCTGGGGTTATAATAGCAAGCGGAGAGTGTAAAATCAAGGATAATTTTTACATATGCATAAGGAATGTTTCCTTCTCTTACAGGGACTATACTGACTACCATGATGTATACAAAGCACTCCTAGATGTGTCGCAAATTAAATCAAAGATAGATGTAACAAATACAATTGAACAAAATAATCTTTTGATAGACGAAGAGACTATCGCAGAGCTGGCTATTGAAAATACTGCTGGTGTTGTTGCAGAAGATGTCACAGCAGTACTCAAGATTCCCTCTTCTGTTTCAGTCACTGATTTAGAAGGCTGTAAAAAAATCTCTGAGAATATAATATTTAATGCTAATGTGTATCCAACGCAGATAAGAATATGCACTTACAAGGTAAAAGGTTTAAGCGCGGGTGATTTTGAGTTAAAAGCAAATATAACCTATTTTGACGGAATAGAACAGATAAGTACAACTTCTAGCACCATAAGCGGCAAGGTATACCCCTATTCATTAAAAATAAGCCCTAAATTGAATAAAAGCAAATTTGACATTCAGGAAAAATTTAACATTACAATTGATATTGAGAACATAAATGACCAGTATGATTTGCGCATAACAACCCTTAACATAAAAATACCTGAAAAACTTTTGCTCTTAAAAAAACCTAAGGATGCAACCGGCAATAATAGGCTAATAAGCTGGAGCGGAACCCTGGAAGCAGGAGAGAAGAAAACTCTTGTAGTGCAGCTTCAAAGCCAAATAACCGGCAATTACTCTGTACCTATAGAGGCAAGCTATAAAATAAGCAAATTCCTGAGAAGTGCAAAAAACATCTCTAACATAGAAGTTTATTGCGACTGCCCTTACATTACTCATGAGTTTTCCCAGCAAATTGCCGCGCCTGATCAAAGAGTAAGCCTTAAAGCATTTGTTGCTAATCCAAGCAAAATTCATAATTTCAGGAATGTTAAACTCAGCTACATCACGAATATCCCCAGCATCCAGGATTTTTCAACAGCATACGCCAGCATAAGACCGTTTGAAAGTATAATGATATTTGATTCTCCAATCATTACTCCATCTTTGAATGAAATCTATTATTTTAATATAACAGTTATTTACAAATCAGCAGCCAATCAGGTTTTTGTTGTAAAGGACAAAATAATAATAAAAGTTCCAGGCGGGGAAGAAGAAATCCCAATAGCAGAAGAGAAGGAAGATGGTGAAGAGCAACAGGAAACCGAAGAACAACAAAAAGCTGAAGAAGTAACTTTAGGTGCAGAAAGATCTGAAGGAGCAAGCGAGGAAGAAAAAGAAGAAGAGCCTGGTAAGGATATACCTGTAACAACAATCGAAGATGAGGAAGAAAGACCAATTAAGGCGTGTACAATACTTGCTTGTATTGCAGCCTTAATTTTTATTTTAATTCCACTAATTATATTCAAAAGAAAAAAAGCTGAGGCTACAGAAGAACAGGGAGGTATTAAGGAATTGGGCAGCGCAGCAGAGAAAAAACAAATAATAAAAGAATACTTATTAAATATTTTTAGGGGGATAAAAGAGAAGATAAAAAAGAAACCTTTGGGTAAAAAAGAAGAATTTAGCTACAAAGACTTGGAAAAACAGATAAAAGAACTAGGAAACAGTCTTGAAAAGGAAAAACAGGAAAAAAGATAAGGGTTTGTTTAGAAGGATTTTTAAGAAAAAATAGGCAAAAACAAAAACGCCGACGCCCGGACTTCCATTGGCTAAGGCAGTGAACCTTTCTCCAATTTGAACCGGGATACCCTTGCGGGAACTGGCTCTCAAGGCTTACACTTCTAGGTCACATGACGCTAGAATCAGCGCAATGCCAGGTTATGCGACATCGGCACATGGAAAAAGTAATCATATTTGTTTATAAAACTTATTATTGTATCAATTGGTTCTACACAAAAAGAAATAGAAACACGAAACAATGCGAACGTGTTCTTAACGGTGTGCATCCAATAGAAGCCGACCATAGTGGGGAGGCCTAAAATTCAAAAGATTAATAATAATTAAAAATAATACTCAAAAACAATATAAAAATTAAAAAATAAATAAGAAAAAACCAGTCACTTAAACCTCAAGCCAAACTGCCTTCCTTCTCTCTTGCCTTCCAACCTTTCTGCTAAAGCATGGGAAATTATGGGCAAGGCAATTGTTGCATCGCAGTAACACTGTATATATCTTCCTTGCTTTGTTTCCTTGCCCCAAGAAACAGCTTCATCAAATGTGCAGCCAGAAAGACTTCCCCACTGCGGGCTGTCTGTAGTTATCTGAACAGCATATTTATGGGGATAATATTGCTCCTCAATTGCTCCTTCTCTGGTTTGTGAACCTGCCCTGTTAGGAACCTTCCTGTCAGGATACAATAAATCAGCAGTCACTGCAAACAGCTGTATAAAATCCTTTGGAACACCTCCGCCAATATACACAACAGCAGTATTTTTTACATTCTCGCTTAATCTCATAAACTCAACATAATCTTTCACTCCATCGAGTATTAAATGAAACCCCCTGCTTTCAGCAATTAAAGCAGCATCGCCATAAGGGCTGTCTATTATAGCCGGGCAGAAAACAGGAACATTATTCTCTGCAGCCACAGCTACAATGCTCTTAATGCCTTTTCCTCCAAGCCATTTTCCAAATAAATATAAAAATTCTCTGGAGGAGTATTTATTATTTTGATCCAGAGTCAAAATAAACTCTGCAATCAGTTCAGTCATCTTTAGATACTCATTTTCCCTGCCGAAAAGGTCATAGTACCTGTTAAAGCCCTGTTTGAAGAATTGCTCGTCATTTACTGTTGGACTGCACTGGTAATAGCTGCAACCCATTGCCTCTATAATATCTTCAGAAAGATTTGCCCCTGTAGCAGCTAAAATATCAATATAATGATTCTCTATTAACCAATTAATTATCTTCCATTGCCCTGTTGTTGATAAAGAGGCTGCATAGCCAAACAATATTGTTGTATCTTTGTCTGTTATCATAGCCTCAAGAATTTCAGCAGCTTCAGCCAAACTTCTTCCCTGGAAGCCTGTCTTCCTCATCTCATCAAGTATCTGAGAAATCTTTTTATCTTTAGCAGGCTTTATAGCCTCAACTTTATCTTTAAAATAATTCTCTGCCATTATACCGCCCAAAACAAAGAATTTTCTATTTGTTTTAATAGTTTTTGTTTTTATATTTTTATTTTAATATCTTTTAGTGTAGCTTACCCTATCTCTTCTTACTAACAGTCTCCAGCTCTTCTGTTTTCTCCACCTCCAGAAATGCATTTGCAAGCTGTTTTCCTCCTACAACCTGAGGCAATACAACTATTTTGGCTCCGACATTGTGCAGCCTGTCAACAGCATGCTCTTCCTCTGCCTTTGCAGCCAGATAAAGTTTTGGATTGAGCTCAGCAGCCGACATTATAAGGTATATATTTTCAGAATCTTCCCCCAACGTAGCTATCAACCCTTTTGCTTTCCCGATTCCTGATTTTTTCAGGACATTTGGATCCAAAGCATCACCCTGCAAAACAGATTCCCCATCTGATACCAGCCTAGTACATTTCTCTGCATCCTTTTCTATTATAATGTACTTCTGCT
>DAOVKD010000032.1 GCA_030631975.1 Candidatus Woesearchaeota archaeon | reverse complement strand
TGCCATAAGGTCAAAATTAATAGAAACCATAAGGGCTGTGCTTTATCAGCACAGCGACTACAGAAGGAAATTCCTGGATAAAGTGGGGCATAGGATTTATGACGGCTGGATTAGGGAGAGAAAGGAAGAATGGATAAGGATAAGTTATCTTGGAAGCGGGCGCCAAGTTGGAAGAAGCTGCTTATTACTGCAAACACCGGAAAGCAGGGTTTTACTGGACTGCGGAGTTGATGTAGCGTCAGAACAGCGGCCATACCCCTATCTGGAAGCCCCTGAGTTTAATATAAACGAGTTGGATGCTGTAATTATAACGCATGCCCATATTGACCATAGCGGTTTTACCCCTTACTTATTCAAATATGGCTATAAAGGCCCGGTATACTGCACTGAACCGACAAGAGATGTCATGGCTTTGATGCTTTTGGATTACATAAAGATACAAAGGTCAGAAAGCAAAAATCCTATATTTACCACAGACGAGATAAAGGAGATGGTGAAACATACCATTACATTAGAATATGATGAGGTCACTGATGTAACTCCTGATATGAGGATTACCTTGTACAATGCAGGACATATTTTAGGGAGCGCAATGGTGCATCTGCATGTAGGCAATGGCCTGCATAACATCCTATATACTGGTGACCAGAAATATGGAAGGACAATGCTTTTGGATCCTGCTGTAACACTATTTCCAAGATTAGAAACATTGCTTTTAGAGTCAACTTATGGCGGCAGGGAAAATAATGCTCCTGAAAGGCAGAAGAGCGATATTGAACTCAAAAAAATTGTGGAGGATACAATAAAAAGGGGCGGGAAAGTCTTAATACCCACCTTAGGGGTAGGAAGAAGCCAGGAGATCATGGTTGTAATTGAAAATATGGTGAGGATGGGTGTTCTTGATAAGATACCTGTGTATATTGACGGTTTAGTGTGGGACGTGACTGCAATACATACAGCATATCCTGAATACTTAAACAATTCAATACGTAAATTAATATTCCACCGCGATCAAAATCCATTTTTATCGGATATATTCAAAAGGGTAGGAAGCCAGGAAGAAAGAATGCAGATAATTGAGGAAACAGGGCCATGCGTAATTTTGGCAACATCAGGAATGCTGCAGGGAGGCCCTTCTGTTGAATATTTAAGGCACCTTGCTGACAATAAAAAGAATTCAATGATATTTGTTAATTACCAGGGAGAAGGCAGTTTAGGGCGAAGAATACAAAGAGGGGAAAAAGAATATACAGTAACCAGTGGCGGTAATAGCGAGGTTGTACAGATCAAACTGGAGGTTCATACTGTAGAGGGTTTTAGTGGACACAGCAATAGAGCCCAGTTAATGAATTTTGTTGGAAAATGCGAGCCCCGCCCTAAAAAGATTATTATTAATCATGGAGAGAGTTCAAAATGTTTGGATTTAGCGAGTTCTTTGCATAAAAATTTTAGAGTAGAAACAATGGCTCCCAGAAATCTGGAAGCTGTTAGGATTAAATAATGTTACTTCTTCATAGTGGCTATAAATAGAAAGATTTATATATAAGTTTCAATTCCTTATTTGGTATGGACAATGAACAAATCATAGGAATGCTTAGAAATAAAGTAATTTCAGAGTATATAGGGTCCGGAGATATTAAGGATGTAATAGAAAATGCTATGAGGCCAGAAAGAGGTAGAACACGTAAGAAAGCACTTCAAGACTTGAGAGATAAAGACCCTCAACTAGCAGCGGAAGTAGAAAAACGTTCTAGACTAATAATATTGCCCTTTCTTCCAAGTGATTTAGTTCATTCTCAAGAAATTGCATATAACGATCCACAAATGGAAACTTTTGTTGAATATGTTAAAGACTTATATGGATTATGCCATCAACAATTCTCAGAAGGAGTCAAGCGAAAAACAAGTAGTTTTCCTGGTAATCTATTTACTGCAGTTATTCAATATCTACTCCCCCAGGAAAAGATTACACCCACTATAAAAAAATATTTTGAACATAAAATCGATCTGCCTGGAGAAAAATATGGACGATTGGAAGAAAGAGTTTTGCGACAATTAGGAAATTCCTAAATTCCCAATTTTTTAGGCATTATGTTTTTTTATTGTAAACATTTCATATTTTTCGCCAGAAATGGTAGCAATGTTATAATTCTCTGCAAATATTATAATGCCTATATGGGCATTAGTTTTTAAACCTGCCAAAAGGCTTTATAGAAGAGAAAGACACATATTTTTAAATCCTAATGCCTAAAATTATGGGAGAATTGGAAATTATTAATTTTACCTAAATCGTGCGTTTTATGTTTGATAACTTTGGTTGGAAAATGCAGCATTTTATTTCTGGGTCAAACAAAAGATATACAGATTCTATTTTAAAAGATTTTAGCTACCTTTCTTAGATACTTTTTATCCCACAACCAAACTCAAATAATAACCAGCCAAAACAGCAATTATTCCTAAAATTATTCCTTTGAATATTGACTCTTTCTTTAGCTTTATATAAAATGCAGCTCCTATCATGAAGAGCCAGATGAGAGAAACAAATATAGTGTAAAAATTATCCTTGTAAAAAAGGCTTGTGAACACCACTAAAACAAATGCCCTTGCTATATGATAGTTCGCATTGTTTATAACAAGATAAAATAATATTAAAATAACTAAAGCAATCAAAAGCTGGTAAACAAAAATCATGTAGTCTCCAATTGTGGCCCTTGCTATAACAATGAGATAAAAAAGAATGCTGCCAAAGGCCATGCTGTCCCTTGCAATTTCATATTTCCAGTTTTCTTTCATATTAATTCTCCAACCAAAAATATCGAGCCTGTAATTAAAATTAAATCTTTTTTTAATGCAAGCTTTTTTGCATGCTTTAATGCATTTTTTGGATTTTTTATTACCAATGGAGTTGGTGCCGGAAACCACTTTAGTGGTACCGGAAACATTGTTTCCAAGTATCTTTGATTTCCCAGCATAACTGAGTTTTTATTAAAATACTTTTTTATTATTTTTGGCTCTGCAGCTCTTTCGCTGCCTGATTTTGTTATTATAACTCTATCTGCTTTTGGTTTTATTATTTCCGATATCTTCTTAATGTCCTTATCATTAGAAAAACCTACAACTAAAATTAATTTATTATAACTAATATTTTTTAATTCTTTGGCAAGAAGTTTAAATCCATCTGGATTATGGGCGCAATCCATTAGTATGTTTTTGCCTGTGAACTGGAATCTTCCAGGCCATTTTGTTTTTTTTAATCCGTTTTTTATATTTTTTTTATTAATTTTTATACTGTAATTTTTTTTAATTGTATCTATTGCAGCCACTGCAGTTGCTGCGTTTATAATCTGGAATTCCCCCCCTAGATTGTCCAATTTTAGATTCTTGCAGGTATTAATATCAAAACTCCAATAATTATTTTTTCTATTGTAATATTTTTTAATTTTATTTTGACCGGTAATTATTAATTTTGAATTTTTCTTATTGGAAATTTTTTTTATTGTCTCTAATGCCGCTCCACTAGCTGCTGTAATCACCGGAATGTTTTTTTTGATAATGCCTGCTTTTTCATAGGCTATTTTTTTTATATCCTTGCCTAAATAGTCTGTATGCTCGATTCCAACATTGGTTATTATTGAAATTAGTGGTTTGATGACATTAGTAGAGTCTAATCTTCCGCCTAAGCCAACTTCTAAAACAGCAAAATCAACTTTTTTATTGTAAAAATAAAGAAAAGCTATTGAGGTTGTTATCTCGAAAAATGTCTGGTTTGTTATGTAAGGCTTTACTTCCAAATAATATTTGGCTATGTCCTGGCCTGTTATTAGTTTGCTGTTGATTCTTATCCTTTCATTAAATCTCTTCAAATGAGGGCTTGTGTACATTCCAACCTTATAGCCGGCATTTGCTAAGATAGAAGAGAGCATTGCGCACACAGAGCCCTTTCCATTCGTTCCTGCAACATGTATGCATTTTAGTTTTTTCTCTGGATTTCCTAATTTTTTTAATAGTGCTTTTTGGTTTTTTAGGGTTTGCCTGAATTTTGGGCTGTCTAAGCTGTAAAGTTCTTTTAGTGTTTGTTTATAGTTCATAGGAATAGCTAAAAAATAAGGAAATTATAAATCTATTGAAATAGAATGCAAAATAATGAAATAAATTTTTATGACTTTATAGTCATAACAAAAGTAAAATTTAAAAAGACCTGTTCACTTCCAGATTATATGTTAAACTTAGTCAAACGTTTGATACATAATAGGTTAGGTACCCAAAAGATGGCAATTGACAAGTGGGGTGTATTAGTGCCTGCTTCTGACTTAGAATTGCCGCCTGAAGTAGCTGAAACTCCTCTTTATCTATCCCTTTTACAACATCATATTAATGCCGTATTTTATAATAGGGAAGCTGATCCATTAAGCTTTTTTGGAACATTAGGGAGTATTGATAAGATTCTTCCACGTGCTGCTGCAGTTGATTACCTTAATAATGGTAATGGCGCAGATGTTCATGAAATAGGTCCGGGCAACTTTAATTTTGCTACAGCATTTGTAGATGAAGCGCAGCTATCAATTGATGATTTAGTTTATCGTACTCATGATTTTTCAGATTCTTCTTTTGTTCATGCTCAACAAAGATTAGCGCCTTACGGAAGTAAAATTGTATTTGATAAAACATCTTTTAGCGAATTCTCCCGTACTGTTACAGATGATCCACTATATGTTATTTTAGTAGAAGTACTGGATGACACCGTCACTGAATTTTATACCCGTTACGACGGTTTAGAAAGTATATTGCTAGTAAGACCCAAAATGGATGGTCATCTTAAGTTTCCAACAAGATCTCTAGCAGGGAAGATGTTGGCCGATATGGGTGATTCTTCACTTGCTACTCAAAAAATGGCTGACGCAGATACGCCTAATAGAGAATATACTGCTCAGGAGATTATTGCTTTAATGCAGGAATGGGATTGGAATACTTTAGGTAAAATCCATCCAAACTTCTTAAGATATATTGAATATGATGAACAGGTTTTGGGTCAGTTTCCTCTTGAAAGTGCATTGCGTACTTATGGAAAGAAAATGTCTGGTGATTCCAACAAATTCCAACAAGTAATTGCGTCATACTTTAGAGCTCAGCTGGACGAAGTTCCTGAAGGATACGTAATAAGCATTCCCATCGCTGGATTGCATTTATTATGGGAACTAAAAGACAGAAAAAAAACTACACTCCATTTCTTTGATTATGGCTATGATAATCCAACTGAATATGCTAATCATTTTTCAACCTATAATGGACAGATAACAGCTTCTGTCAACTTCGGACTGTTGAAGAGCACTGCTTTATGGCCGGGATACGATGTTCAGCTAGAAACAAACAGAGAATTTATCAGGAGAACGCTTGGCGAGGACACATTCTTTCTAGGTTATCTTCAGGAGATGTTTGAACATTCCGGCATTCCTGACGCAACATTGAAGGAATTAGCCTTACAGGGATTACAAGATAAGGTGATGGAACTTTCTCCTGATTCTGACTGCACTGCTGATAATATTTTAGGACACAGAATTCGTAGATCAGATTATGATGCGTTTATGCAGAAAATGAAAGCAGAAGGTATTTTAAAACCAAATGTTGAAGTGTCAGAAGGAAGCTATCATTTAACTGTTCATAAATCATAAAAGTGTTCTAAATGAAGTGGATTTTACAGAGTTTCGCTAAATTCAAACTAAAAGCATGTTTTGTGCAAGGAAAACAAAATGACTTCTAAATTACAGCTTTTTTTAAGAATAAATTTATAAATTGTGTTGATAACTGTTTATTTAAGGGCCCGTAGCACAACCTGGATAATGCGATCGGCTTCGGCCTTAGGGAAGCTACCGATTGATAAGGGTTCGAATCCCTTCGGGCTCATTATTTAACTATTTCCTGACAAAGTAAGGTTTTCTCAGATAGAAGGTATTATTGTTGGAATATTGTATTGAAGTACTGTTTTAATTTCAAATGAATCGGAATTAAATATAAACAAAGCTATACACAAATAAAAACAATGTAAAGTAAAGGTTGTAAGTAAACAGGTTTGGGGCTGTGCCAGAGCTGACTTTAGTCAAAATGTTGCATCTTACTTGCTTAAATAAAAACCATTTGGTGAAGATACACAACATTTTCATTAATTTCATTGCATGCTTTTGCCCGCCCGCCTCCCCTAAAAAAGGCACAGCCCCACATGTATACTTTACAGGTTTACTTTACAAACAATAAAAATTTATAAAGAGTCTTTAAATCTCTAATTCTATGGAGCAGGAAGAGATTGAGAAGCTAAAGGAAGCAGGCAAAATAGCTGCGCAAGCATTAGACTATGGAAAAAGTTTGATTAAAAAGAATGCTCCTATGGTTGAGGTTTTGGATAAAATTGAGGAAAAGATCTTTGAGTTGGGCGCTAAACCTGCTTTTCCTGCCCAAATGTCCTGCAATCATATAGCTGCGCATTACTGTCCTGATGAAGAAGACAAAATAGTCTTTTCTGATCAGGTTATTTGCCTGGATGTTGGCGCGCATGTTGATGGATTCATTGGTGACACAGCAGTTACAATTGATTTATCCGGAAAGCATGAAGAGCTGGTAAAAGCATCAAGAGAGGCTTTGGAAAACGCAATAAAAATAATAAAAGTTGGCGTTACATTAGGCGAAATAGGAAAAATCATACAGGATACAATACAAAAATATGGCTTTGCCCCTGTAAGGAATTTGTCTGGCCATGGTCTTGGAAAGTATGAGCAACATACAAAACCGAGCATCCCGAATTTTGATAACGGAGACAACACAAAAATTGAAAAGGGAATGGCTTTTGCAGTAGAGCCTTTTGCAAGCGCTGGAGCAGGTATTGTGCAGGATTCTGGCATAGCAACAGTTTTTAGTTTGGGAAACAAAAAGCCT
>DAOVKD010000088.1 GCA_030631975.1 Candidatus Woesearchaeota archaeon | reverse complement strand
TTATTCTCTTAGGCAAGGATACTACACACGTTAGTGTGTAGAGGAATTGCCTTGCATTCTCCATAAACTTTTTCTACCATTTTGAATAAAAGATGAGTGCGCAGCGGAATTACGGCGCACTCACCTAACCATTGAGTTAGCGTTAGCTCCGCAAAAAAAAAGCGCGGAGGCACTTAAAATGGAATTTGTAAATGTGGAACTTGAACATTATAACCATAAGGTTGGCATAAACTTTTGGCACTTGACATGGCAGACAAAATACCGCTACAACATGTTTGCCAAGTTTAAGTATAAAAGCCTTTGCGAAGCTTGTGTTCGCAAAGCGGCTAAAAGGCACAATATAAAGATACACATTATCTCTGTTATGCCTGATCATCTGCATTTAATTGCAACCTTGCCAAAGGGCATGAATGATGAAAAAGCTTTTCAACTTCTCAAAGGCTGTTCATCATACACCTTTTTCAAAAACCATTCCAAAGCACGCTTAAGATATCCGCAAGGACATCTCTGGAGCAGAGGCGGTACTGCTGTTACTGTTGGCTATAACCAGCTAAGCGATACAGTCAAATACATTCTTGAACAAGCAAAACACCATGGAGTTGCTTGTTAGGTTGATTTTATTTCAACCTATAGGGGATACTGCGGACTTTAGTCCGTCAGAGGAGGTCATTTTAACAATATTTTTTAGCCTCTTCCAGATAAAACCTGACTTCTTCGTCTTCCAGCTGCATAAAGTTCTGGTAAAAAGCGCCAACTGCGCCAAAAAATGCTGGAACATTCAGGCACACAACTTCATCTGCTGATACTTTAACTTTTTCATAGCTATCTTGGGCAGCAACTGGAATGGCTGCTATGACTTTCTTCGGGTTTTTGCTTTTTACATATTTAATTGCTGCCAGCATTGTATAGCCTGTAGCCAGGCCGTCATCAACAACTATCACAACCTTATTTTTAAGTTCCGGCATTTTTCCTTTTGTGTATTCTTTATACCTTCTTTTTATTTCTGCATTCATTTCCCTGACTGTGTTTTTTATGTACTCCTCTCCAGCTTCGTTACTATAGCTCTCATTAACGATATAGCTGCCGGGGCTTACAGCTCCTATTGCAAACTCGGATTCATAGGGGTGGCCTATTTTTTTAGTTACAACAATGTCCAAAGGAACTTTCAATATTTTTGCTACGTTAAACGCAACTTCCACTCCTCCGCGAGGAATACCTAATACAATGACGTCTTTTTTGCTCTTTAATTTCTTTAGCTTTTCAGCAAGTTTTTGCCCTGCTTCATGCCTGTCTTTGAATAACATTTTTATTAGTAAACTTCTTTTGGTTTTTGCCAGAGCGGTGTTGAAAGCGGGCATGCAACTACGTCGCATGCATAGCAAGTCAAAATACTGCATCTTGATTTGTCTGCATAAAAATTCTTGGTATGATACTCAGCATTTTAGTTAATATCATTGCATGCTTTTTCCCACCCGCCACCCATATATAGGCAAAGACCATTTTTTGATTTATTTGCCCTATTAGAAACATTTATATAACAAGGTTTAAATTATTTTCTATAATGAGCAGGACAATTATAATGTCATTGGGTGGATCGGTTATAGTTCCGGACAAGATAGATGTAAAATTCTTGAGAAATTTTAAAAATGTAATTGGAAAATTTGTTAAGAAAGGTTATAAGTTTGTTATTTACTGCGGAGGCGGAAAAATAGCAAGAGATTATCAAAAAGCAGCTTCTAAGGTTATTAAACTTAATAATGAGGATTTGGATTGGCTGGGAATACATGCAACAAGATTAAATGCGCATTTGATGAAAACATTGTTTGGGAATACTGCAGAAGACGCAATTGTTAAAGATCCCACCTTAAAAATAAAATTCAATAAAAAAATATTAATTGCTGCAGGCTGGAAGCCTGGCTGGAGCACTGATTATGATGCTGTTTTACTGGCAAAGAATCTTAAGGCTGATACAATAATAAACATGAGCAATATTGATTATGTTTATGACAAGGATCCTAAGAAATTCAGAGATACAAAGAAAATTAAGAATATTTCCTGGAGAGAGTACAGGAAAATATCCGGAAGTAAATGGAAAGCTGGCTTAAACATGCCTTTTGATCCTGTTGCCGCAAAAAAAGCTGAGAGCTCAGGTTTAAAGGTTATGATTATTGGGAAGAATTTAGAGAATTTTGAGAATTTGCTGGATGACAGAAAGTTTGAAGGGACAATAATCAAGTAAAATGCAGCCCGAATATAACTGGAAAGCAATTTTATATGGCGCAGCGCCTGTTTCTGCTGTCATGGCAATGGTTTCCTTGTCAAATATTTCCAAAGGATTGAAGTGGTTTTATTTAATAATTGGAATTTTAATTGCAATGGGCATAACATATTACTTTGACAAGAAAAAACATAATATTTTTACATCTGCATTTATAGTTCTAACTGCAACTTTAATAGTTTATGGGCTGAAGAATCTATTTGGGTGAGCATTTCTTAATTCATAGCCTATAGCTCCCCGCTTGAATCAGCAATAGATAATGGTATGCAAAGTAAAGTATTTCTTATGTCTTGCAATACTATACCTATAAAGATCAACTAAAATTACAACTGACAAAATAAGGGGTTACTGCAAAAGGCATTCTACTTTGAAAGTTCCTTCATTATTCTCTTTAAAGCCTTTTTTCCCTTGCTGCTTAATTCCTTATTCAGCGAATTAAGGCCCTTCCTTACTTTTTCGATTTGGCCTTTTGATGCAATACCTAATTTTCCTGCAACTCTTTTTGCCTCTTTTTCTGCCATCTTTCTTACCCTCTTGCTTTCATTAACTGACACAGTTCTCACTTTCTTTATCATGTCCCTGCTTTCTTTTATTGTCACTGCATTCTTTTTCACAAGCTCCTTTACAATTTTTTCTGCCTGGCTTTTTGTAAAGCTGGCCGCTCCCAAACCAAGCAAAAAAGTTTTTTTTACTATTTCCTTCATCTATCTCACCTCGGTTATTTTATAATCTCTTTTTCCTTCAAAATTGAAAATAATAAGATTATTGACAGGATAAGCGCGGTTAAAAAACTTAAAAATGGGATTAATGGCAGGTTAAAAATAACCTGATTTCCAAAATTAAGTGTTAAAGCTCCAACAATAAGCAGAGCAGTGATTAACATGCTGTAAGCAATCCTGTTGCTGGACCTATCTATTTCTATAGACAGTTTTTTTATGTCAGTATCTTCTATATCTACTTTAATTGTGCCACGTTCTATCTTTTCTAATGCTCTTGATGCCCTGTCTGGAAACTCCTCAGCAAACTTTCTGAATTTAAGTATATCCTTCATAAAAACGCTGAATACATGCACCGGATTGTATCTTTGTTTTATTAATTTCTTTATAAAAGGTTTTGAATTTTCAATTAAATTAAATTTTGGATCATACTCCAGAGCAATGCCTTCCAGAGTTATTATTGTTTTTCCGAACAAAACAAACGGCATTGGCATCTTTAGTCCGTAATTCAGTGAAATATCCATAATTTCTTCAAGAATACTGCTTACTTTTATATTGCTTATATCCCCATACTGCATGGGCTCCAATATATCGCTGATTTCACATTTTAATTCATACTTATTCTCAACAGCGATATGACTTAACTCTACTAAAGTATTTACTATCTTCTCTGCGTCATTTTCAATGATTCCGGAAAACATATCTATTGACTTTGCCTTTAGATCCTCATCAAAATGGCCGACTATGCCAAAATCAACAAATGCAATTTTCCTGTCTTTGGTGATGATGATATTTCCTGGGTGGGGGTCTGCATGAAAAAAGCCATGTATAAAAACCTGCGTTAGAACTGCATTAAAACCACGCTCTATCAATGGACTTAGGTCTATTTTTTTCTCTTTTATTTGCTTAATATTGTGCAGCCCTATACCGCCTATGAATTCCATTACTAAAATCTTGTTTGTAGTAAGTTTATCATAAACTTCAGGTATCTTTATTGTTTTATCCCTGGAGAAATTCCTTGCAAACCTTTTTGCATTAACCGCTTCTTTCTTAAAATCAAGCTCTTTTTCAGTCCATTTTGCAAATTCTTCAATTATTTGCAGTGGGTTAAATTTTTTTATCTTTGGAATGTGTTTTTCAATCAATTTGGCAATGTAAAACATTATTTCAATATCTGTTTCCATTATTTCCCTTACATTAGGTCTTTGTATTTTTACAGCTACTTTTTTGTTGTTTTTTAGAATGGCTTTATGGACCTGGCTTATAGAAGCAGAGGCAATGGGAT
>DAOVKD010000021.1 GCA_030631975.1 Candidatus Woesearchaeota archaeon | reverse complement strand
TTGCAATAGCAATAGCAAAATTAACAAAAGAAGGATTAGATAAAGGAGAATTAGAGGTAGAACAGAAATTATTAAAAAATCCACATATAATTAATGTTTATAGGATACCTAAAGGAAGCTCTACTCATATTATTTTATATGGTTTTCAAGACATGACTGAATTAGATGATTTTTTCCATTCAGCTAAATTAAAACAAGAACTCCACAATTTTATAGAAACACAGGAACTATTTACCTTTTCTCATAACAGCTTAATTAAAAATAGTCCAATACAATTATTTCATAAAGTAATAGCTAATTTAGGAACTAAAGTTTCAGGAATAAAATTCAATGAGATTGAGAATTTTAAAAGGAGGTTATGATGAAAGAGCAAAAAGAAACCACGGGCATTACAGGGTGCAGGAGGATGAAGGAGGCGCTGCGGAAGAGCGAGGGAAAGTATCGTTCACTTGTTGAAAATATGCCGGATGTAGTGTGGACGAGCGATAATAAGGGAAATACCACCTTTATCAGCAAAAATATAAAAAAAGTTTATGGATATACCCCGGAAGAAATCTACAGGAGTGTCAATCGTCTGTGGTTTGGAAGAGTCCATCCTGATTATATTGAAAAACTGAAAGGAGCTTATAAAGCATTATTTGAAAAAAAGAAACGATTTGATATTGAGTATAGGATTAAGAGAAAAGATGGAAAATGGATTTGGTTGCATGACAGAGCAATTAGTATCTATAAAAAAGATGGTGTAATGTATGCTGATGGCATTTTCTCTGACATCACTGAACGTGAGAAGGCAGAAGAAAGGTTAAAAAAAGAAAAAACATTTTCTGAAACCATCTTAACAACTACTGTAGATGGTATAGATATAGTTAATGAAAACTTAAACATACTTTTTATGAACAAAACTTTTTTGAATATTTTTGGTAGGAAATCTATCGGCAAGAAATGTTATCAAGTCTATAAAGATAACAAAAAGCAATGTGAGCTTTGTCCATTAAGAAAACAAATAAAAATAGGAGAAACAAAAAGCCTTGTTGTTCCAGGAGTTGCAGGTGGTAAAATATTTGAGATATTTCATACAGGGATTAGATTATCTAATGGAAAAAAAGCTATTCTAGAAGTTTTTAGAGATGTAACAGAGCAAAAGAAAGTAGAAGAAGCTTTGAAAGAATCAGAAGGAAAATTCAGAAGCATGGTGGAAACTACAAGTGACTGGACATGGGAAGTAGATAAAAATGGTGTATATACTTACTCTAGTCCAAAAATTAAGGATATTTTAGGATACGAGCCTAAAGAAATTATTGGTAAAACTCCTTTTGACCTTATGCCAAAAGATGAGGCAAAAAAAATAGCTAAAATTTTTGGAGAAATTGCTAAAAAGAAGAAACCATTTTCTGGACTTGAGAACTGGAATGTTCATAAAAATGGGACTAGGGTCTTATTAGAAACTAGTGGAATCCCTGTATTAGACAAAAAAAGAAACTTAATTGGTTACAGGGGGATAGATAGAGACGTCACAGAGTGTAAGAAGGCAAAAGAAACAATTAAAAAACAACTTGAGGAATTGAGAGAATTGGATAAAGCAAAAACAGATTTCTTAAATATAATATCTCATGAGTTAAAAACTCCTTTAACAGCAATATCTGCACATTTAGATGTACTAGACGAATTAAAATCAAATCTTACTGAACAGGAAATAAAAAGTTTAGAAGCTTTAGAAAGAAATAGTAATCAATTAAAAACTTTAATAGGCAATATTTTAGAAATTTCAAGAATGGAATCTAAAAGATTTGAATTGAATAAAACAAAGATAAATCTAAATAATTGTATCAATAATGTTATCAGAGAACTAAAAATAATTTCAGATAAAAAAGGCTTAAAATTAACAACGAAAGCAGGTAAATTGCCAAAAATAGAAGCAGACGAAAACAGACTAAAGGAAATATTAAACAATTTAATTGGCAATGCTATTAAATTTACAGAAAAGGGCTCTGTTGCAGTAGAAGCTAAAAAGCAAAATAATCATATTTTAGTAAGGGTTATAGATACTGGAATTGGAGTTCCAAAAGACAAAATGAAAAATATATTCCAGAAATTTTACCAAGTTGATTCTTCTTTAGGAAGGAGATATGGCGGAACAGGTTTAGGTTTATCAATCACAAAAAAAATGGTTGAAGCGCATGGCGGGAAAACAAATGTAAAAAGCGTTTTGGGAAAAGGCTCGACATTTTCATTTACATTGCCAATAAAAGGAAAATAATAAAAAGCTTATTTAAAAAAGAGGTGTAAAAATGAAACTTTCAAAGAGTGAGAAAGGTTTTGAAAAGCAAAGCTTTTCGAACCATTTAGAAGAACAAAACTCCTATAAAAGTTCTGAGAATTCTCCGAATTCTCAAAAAAAAATACTTTATGTAGAAGATCATGTAGATACAGCAGAAGCAGTAAAGGTGATGTTAACAGATGCTGGATTTAAAACAGAAACAGTTTCATCAGGAAAGGAGGCGCTCAGGAAAGCAAAAGAAGGCTTTGATTTATTTTTATTGGACATAATGCTGCCTGATATGTCTGGATGGGATATCTTTAAAACATTAAAGAAAAATATCAAAAACACTAAATATATTTTTCTAAGTATTATCCCGGTATCTACAGAGAGACTAAAAGAATTTAAAAAAGTAGGAATTTCAGACTATATAACAAAACCTTTTGTAAAAACAGATTTAATAGCAAGGGTAAAAAAAGCATTAAAATAAAATGGCTTCATTATTAATAATAACTTCAGTAGAAAATTTACAAAATGAGATAAATAAAGTAGTTAGCTCTTTCAAGAATATTCCCGGAATCTATGTTTCTTTAAATAAAACCCAAAAAAGTATAGAAAATATACTTAAAAAAACAGAAATAAATACTAATAAATTATTCTTCATAGATTGTGTTACATCAGAGAAAACAAGAGATGATGTTTTGCATATTTCCCCGGATCAATTAGATTTATTAAGTTCTGCTATTAATTCATTTATAAAGGATATTAAAGGAGAAAAATTTCTAATTATAGATGCATTATCAACTTTATTAATTTACAATGATGAGAATAAAGTAGCTAAATTTGTTAAGGGAGTAACAGAATATGCTTCTCAAAATGATGTTAAGGTAATAGCTTTCAGCCCTGAAACAAAAGGAGAATATCTATTAAACAAAATATTTAATTTTTTTGATAAAGTAAAAAAGAGGTAAGGATGAAGGAAATAATAGTATTCTTGTTTGTTGTTTTATTGGCAAATATGGTTTTTGCGCAAGACTCATTTAATTTAGAAGTTGAAATTCCTGAGACATATGAAGAGGTATTGACAGGGGAGAATATATGGTTCACAACAAAATTGCTTAATCTTGCAAATACAAAAAGAATAGATGTTACACTGATGTACCAAATTTTAAATGCTAAGGGAGAAATAATAGCTTCAAAATCTGAAACAGTGGCTGTTGAAACGCAAGCCTCATTTGTTGGGACTTTAAAAGTTCCAGAGAGTTCAGAAAAAGGTCTCTATTTTTTGAAAGTAATCCTGGTGACAGTTGATTCAAAACAGGATGTATCTGAAGCTGAAACTTCCTTCAATGTTATAAAAGAAGAGACAAGAAATCAAATTGTAATAAAATTCTCATTATTTGACATTTTTATAGGAATTCCTGACAATTACAAAATAATAAATCCTGGAGATGAATTATTGGCATGTATAAAATTAGTTAATCTTGGAAGTGCTGGAAGAATTGATGTTTTTTTAGATTATTGGATTACTGATCCTTGGAAAAATACTATATTAAGAAAGAAAGAAACTGTTGCTGTAGAAACACAAGCTAATTTTGTCAGGACTTTTGATATTCCTAAAGATGCGCCTATTGGAAGATACTCTCTCCATGCAAAAATAACCTATGCAGATGGAAAAGAGGCTGATGCAGACCATTCTTTTGAGGTTGTAAAAAAGCAGATAGATAAGAGAATATATTATGGATTTGCTATATTATCCAGTTTAATAATTTTGATTTATATTATCTATAAATCCGAGCCATTAGTTAAAAAAATGCAAATGGATGCTAAGGTGTGGAAAATAGTCAAAAAGAAACAAATTAAAAAAATCCAATAAAGATCCTGATGTCAAACAAAAAATTTTCTACTGGTTATTTTATTAAGTTTCTTTTTATTTAGTTTATTATTCTTATCTATTTTTGAACCCCCTATTACAGGCTATGTTGTCTCTAAAGTATCGGAGTGAGTAAGCTAATTTATTAATTTCTTTAAGTTTATATATATTTAACGTTTAATATCCAAACTTTCTGCTTTATTTTAGTTCTTAGTTTAAACATTAAACTTATATTGTTAGGAATGAAAGAAGAACAGATTGAAAAATGGAAGGATTAAATAAAAAGATGACGATTGGTTTAGGTTCGAGTGCACTTATTATATTAATAGTAACATTTGTAAGTGTAGGGATTGGAGGAGGAGATTTAGGCAGTATTACAACCTACGTAAAATCAGAAACACAGGAAAAAGGGCTATTTCATTCTGTAAAAATAATTCTTGAAGCGACCGAAGCTATTGGCGATGCCTTGTTTGATGTAATATTAACTATTCCGGAAAAATCCAGGGAAATAGAGCCTGGTGAAGATCTGTTAATATCCATTGAATTGATTAACTTTGGAGGGCCAGGAGAAACAAATGTTTCTATTGCTTATATTATTACAAACTCTAAGGGAGATATAGTACTGATAGAACATGAAAAAAGGGTTGTTGAAACCCAGGCATCGTTCTTAAAAACAATTGATATTCCGGATTTAAGCTATGGTAATTATAAATTATTCGTTGAGATGCTTTATTCAAATACAAGTGCAATAGCTACTGGAGAATTCAAAGCGATTTAAAATAAAAATATTTAGCTTCTATTAAGATTAAGAACTTTGCATTAACTTTTGCCTTATGCAATACAACAAAGTTTCTGTTCTTTAAACGCCTTCCTCATTTCTTAGAAAACTAATAAACTTGTCAAGCTTATTGCTCCATAACCTTATCCACAGCTTTCAATATCCTTTTTTCATTAGGAATATAATAATTTTCAAGTTTTGCAAACGGAACTGCTGTATCAAACCCAGTAACTCTTTCAATAGGAGCTTCCAGGCTAAAAAAGCATTTTTCGTTTATCCTTGCAATTATTTCAGCAGCAAAGCCGCATGTCTTTGGCGCTTCATGAACTATTACGCACCTTCCGGTTTTCTTTACAGAGTTTACTATCGTCTCTGTATCTAGGGGAACTATTGAGCATAAGTCTATTATCTCTGCTGAATAATTTGAGCTTTCCAGGGCCTGTTTTGTGTATTTTAGCATAGAGCCATAAGAAATAACTGTCAAGTCCTTGCCCTCTTCTTCAATTTCAGCTTTCCCTAATGGAATTGTATAATCTCCTTCTGGAACTTCTTCCTTAATTGCCCTATATACGCGCATTGGTTCCATAAAAATAACAGGATCAGGATCTCTTATTGCAGAAATTAACAGCCCTTTTGTATTATAAGGGCTGGAAGGAATTACAACCTTAAGCCCTGTAGAATGCGCAAATATTGACTCGCCTGATTCACAATGCAATTCTAAAGCCTTTATTCCTCCGCCATACGGAGTCCTTATAACCAAAGGCACTGAAAATCTGCCACGGCTTCTCATCCTCATTCTGGCGGCGTGGCTAAATATTTGATCAAAAGGGCCGTACATAAACCCGGAAAATTGTATTTCTGCTACCGGCCTCATACCATTAGCCGCCAGGCCAATTGCCGCTCCTATAATACCAAGCTCTGCAAGCGGTGTGTCTGCCACTCTATCAGCTCCAAATTCTTTTTGCAGTCCGTCTGTGCACCTGAATACACCGCCATTTTTTCCAATATCCTCTCCTAAAATCATTACTCTTTTATCTCTCTTAAGCTCATTCCTCAGCGCTGAATTAACAGCCTGGACAACATTCATCTTTGTCATTTTAATTCTTCAAGCTGCTCTTTAAGCTCGGGAGTCATCTCCTTAAATGTGTATTTGAAAATGTCTTCTGGATCAGGCTCTTCTATGTTTTCGTAAGCCTCAACTTCTTTCTCAACCTTTTCCTTTGCTTTCTGCGCAGCCTGTTTCTTATAGCTGTCATCAAGCAATTTCTTAGCCCTCATATATTTTTCAAGCCTTAAAATAGGATCCTTTTTCAGCCATGACTTTACCTCATCATCTGGTCTGTATCTTTTTGCATCATCAGAAGTAGAATGATCTGCTACCCTATACGTAAGGGCTTCTATCAAAGCCGGCCCTTTTCCAGCCCTTGCATTAGCAACAGCTTCTTTTGTTGCCTTATATACTGCAAAAACATCATTTCCATCAACCTGGATTTTATTCATATTGTAGGCAATTGCTTTTTGCGCAATCGTTTGTGCTGCAGTCTGTTTTTTTCTCGGAACAGAAATAGCATATTGGTTGTTCTCGCACATAAAAATACAGGGGGCATTATAGACACCGGCAAAGTTTAAACCTTCATGGAAATCTGCTTTTGATGAAGCGCCGTCACCAAAATAAACCATTGAAACAACTTTCTCATTTTTGAGTTTAGAAGCCCATGCGCATCCAGCTGCAATGGGTATTTGCGTCCCTACACAAAGTATTATGGGGAAGTTATTCAAATTAGGCGGAGCCTTAAGGCCTCTTTCATCACCGCCATAATACTGCAAAATCATATGCATTGGCTGTTTTCTTGTGATCAATGCTGCGCTGCTCCTATACATTGGAAATAACCAGTCTTGCTCTTCCAGAGCATAAGCAGAGCCTACTTGTGAAGCTTCCTGACCCTTGAACTGCAGATATGTTCCTATCCTGCCCTGTCTTTGCAGAGAAAAAGCCTTGTCATCAAAGGTCCTTGCAAGAATCATCAACTCATAAAGCTCTTTAATCTGCTTGCCGCTTAATTTAGGCATAAGTTTTTCATCAACATAGCCATTCTTATCCATAACCTGTAAATATTCTACATTAAAATTCTGCACAACTTTCCTTGCCATAAATACACCAAATTTAGATTAAGACTTTGGTTTTTGGCGGGTTTATAAAGTTTTCTCAAGTCACGGCTTCATGTAGAATTCGGTAATTAGTTGTCACTTCTGTAGTATATAAGTCATTTTTAAACTTTATAAAAGAACATACTCATACATAGTTTACTCCATTTTGTCAACCAATTTCCAAATTGTGTGTACCTTCTCGTCAATAAAACGTCTAATTCGGAATTTAGTTTACAATTCGATAATTAGTTTACAAATACAATCCATTGAATTTTGATAAAAATAATCCATTGTTTGTCTATAAACTCTCTTTTTTAGCATCATCCTTTTTGTATTTTTATATATTAAAAGTGTAAACCAATTACCAAATTGAACACAAGTCACGGCTTCATCCAACAAATAGGGTTGTGCCTTTTTCAGGGGAAGCGGGAGGGCAAAAGCATGCAATGAAATTAATGAAAATGCTGTGTATCTTTACAAAGTGTTTTAA
>DAOVKD010000015.1 GCA_030631975.1 Candidatus Woesearchaeota archaeon | reverse complement strand
CGAACCGCTTACAAAAATATTAAATGTAGGTTATAAAAGAAAATTCCTGTATAAAAAGGCTAAAGAGTTAATAAATAAACACAAATCCACAGTAAACCCTGATACACCTATCAATAAAGTAATAGAATTAGTATATAAAGAAGGTTTTCATTACATCCCTGTTTTGGACAAAAACAAGAAAGTTATAGGTGTTGTAACACCAAGCAGTTTGATTGATTTATTACAAAGGCATTAACAAAGAGGTAAAAGATGGCCATAAGTATATTTGTTGAATTAAGCATTATTATCATTATTGCAGTTGTTATTGCTGGCATAATGCGATTGTTAAAACAGCCGCTGATTATAGGTTATATTCTAACAGGTATTATAGTAAGCCCTTATTTTCTTAATATAGTTAAGTCTACAGACGCTATTGCGACTTTTGCACAGATAGGTGTAGCATTGCTTTTATTTATGGTTGGATTAAACTTAAATCCAAAAATAATAAAAGATGTTGGCAAGGTTTCTTTAATTACTGGTGTTGGCCAAGTTATATTCACTTCTGTAATTGGATTTTCCATTGGTAAGTTATTAGGTTTTTCTACAATGGTTTCAATATATGTTGCTATTGCTCTGACATTTAGCAGCACCATAATAATCATGAAACTTTTATCAGATAAAGGAGATATGGAAACCTTGTATGGGAGGATTGCTATTGGTTTTTTAATTGTTCAGGATTTAATTGTAATAATAATCTTAATGGTTATAGCATCAATTCCAGCTGGAATAAATTTTACTACGTTAGCACTTGAAACTGTTTTCAAGGGAATAGGTATATTACTTTTATTATTTCTAATAAGCGTTTATATCTTTCCTAAGGTAACCAAGGCTATTGCTAAATCGCAGGAATTTTTATTATTATTTTCAATTGGCTGGTGTTTTGCAATAGCTTCTCTTTTTTATTATTTAAATTTTTCAATAGAAGCAGGAGCGCTATTAGCAGGCATTACACTGTCTTTATCTCCATACCATTACGAAATTAGCTCTAAAATGAAACCATTGCGTGATTTTTTTATTATTCTGTTTTTTATATTGTTAGGCTCTCAAATGGTTTTTACAAATATAAGCCAATACATAATTCCTATTGCAATATTTTCAGTATTTATACTTATAGGGAATCCGCTAATAGTAATGGTATTAATGGGATTGCTTGGCTATACCAAAAGAAACAGTTTTTTAGCAGGATTAACCGTAGCCCAGATAAGTGAATTTTCTTTAATTCTTATTGCATTAGGTGTTAAAGTAGGGCATCTGACAAATGAAATATTGTCTCTTGTGACTATTATTGGTCTAATAACTATTGCTGGCTCTACTTATCTTATAATTTACGCAAATAAAATATATCCATATTTATCAAAGTATTTGGGGATATTTGAAAGAAAAGGTGAAAAAGTCGATGAACACAAATACCACAAAGAAGAAATTTATGACATTATTCTTTTTGGATATAACAGGGTTGCTTATGATATCTTAGAGTCTTTTAAAAAAATAAAAAAGAAGTTTCTTGTCATAGATTATAATCCAGAAACAATAATAAAATTAGCAAAAGAAGGTTTTGACTGCAAGTATGGCGATGCAGATGATTCTGAATTGCTGAATAAATTAAATTTTTCAAAAATAAAAATGGTTGTCTCAACAATACATAATCTGGACACAGATCTTTTATTGATTGACAAAATCAGGGAATCTAATAAAAAAGCGATTATAACAGTTGTTTCTCATCAGATTGATGAAGCAATGAAGTTGTATAACGCAGGCGCAACTTATGTGCTTATGCCTCATTTTTTAGGCGGACACCACGTATCTACGATGATTGAAGAGCATGGATTAAATCTTAATAAATTTTTGAAAGAAAAGGTTGCTCACATTGAACATTTGAGAAAAAGAAAAGAGATAGGACATGAACATCCCAAACATGAAGAACATGGATAATGAATGATATTTTTAAACAGCAGAATTCCACTCAACCCCAGTTGGTTGGTTGAGAAACACTAAATACTTCTTTGTTGTAGCTTGAGTATAAAAATATTTAAATAGTTGATTGGCTTAGTTTTATTATGGGATATAAAATGACTCAGGAAGCTGAAAAGAAACTTTTTGAAGGTTGGAACCAGTTTGGAGAACGATTTCATCTGTTTGACGAAAATATTTTGAAATTTAGGGTAGATATAGGCACCGAGCCAACTATACCAATACATAGAAATTTTACTGCGGCATACAAAAAATTAGGGGATACTGGATTAATAAATCTCAAATACACTCCAGAAATGGTTTATCCTCATTTATGTTTGGATGAAAAAATTATATATGCAACTTCAGATGGAGTATGGGTAGGAACGAACAAAGATTCTACTGAGACTTTACAAAACATACCACATCATACCACACCCATCCCTGCAGAAGAGGCTCTGATTGTTTATGAATTGATTAAAACAGGAAAAAATGAAAGTATTATATGGGAATATCTTACTGGTTCTGAATTAGACGCAGAAAAGTTGTCAAAGCCCCAAAAAGTCTCTGAATTAGGCTTATCAAAAACAGATTGGATTGGCGCAGCATATTTTCTTCTTGGCAAAGATGATCCAAGGAAAAAAATTGAAAAAAAAATTGAAATACCTATATTTGAGATGACTGTTTATTCTAACTACCCAAATATTAAAACAACTGAGGATGCTTTTGTATTTTTTTTATCGCAGGCACAAAAGTCTATAAAAATGGTTTCGGGTGAACTTGAGGAACTTGCTAATCCTTTTTTCACATACTCTTTAGAAGATGCCCTAGAAAGAGGAGTTGATGTTCAAATTATTTCAGGCCCGGCTTTTTATATAGGACGATCAGTTGACCATAGCGAGATTTACGGGAAGCCAATTAAACTGAAAGATGGTTTAAGCCTTTCCTTTTCAGGAGGGAGTGTAGCAACTATTGGGACAGAATCATTTTTAGGAGAAGAATCAACAAGAACAGATAAAGAAAGGGCTACACTTCTGTCTTACATTGCTGAAAAAAATAATAAGCCTATACTCTTTCAGATCGCAAGCCAAGCATGTAGAGATGCAATGAAAAAAGAAGGAGAAAGTTATGACCTGCTTCGTTTGTTGGGTTATAATCAATACAAAAATACTGATTTTTATGGTGCTGTTGAAACATTTGAAAAAGCAAAGAGAGTATCAATTGGAACATCTGAGCAGGCAGAAGCATGCAGCAACCTTGGCTTTATTCATTCAAAAGTCGGCAGATATGGTGAGGGTATACTTGAACTAGAAGAAGGTATAGGATTAAATGAAGAACAGATATATGCTCATAATAATTTAGCTACCATCTTCCACCTATTAGCCGCATCCAAAGGAAAACAAAAGTATTTTACTGAATCTAAAAGTCATTACGAAAAAGAACTTGAGATTACACCAGACCACCCAACAGCAGAAAGAATGTTGGGTCAAATTAATAGACTTGAAGAATTAATATGTGCTTAAATAATTCTTTTAACCTTTACGCAGCCTAGTAGCAGCCAATAAAAAATAACTTTAGAGTATTCTATGTTCATAACAAAACCAATCATCAAACTTTATAAACAAACCTCTCTAACCACCAGATATGCAATTAAAACAATTAAAACAAATCTGCAAGGAAATATTAAATGAGGCAAAGAAGAAAAATATTAACGATTCAAAGTCATTCAATAAAATTAAGCTGCAGGTTCTTAGTAAGTATCATTACAATAAGATACCAAAAAACGCTACAATTGCTTCATTAGCATCTGAAAAAGACAGGAAGCTGTTTAAAAAAATACTGTCAATGAAGCCTGTAAGGACAATTTCTGGTGTTGCGCCAATTGCATTAATGACAGACCCTTATCCATGCCCGCATACAATTAAAGGCACAGGTCCTTGTACTTATTGTCCTGGAGGTCCTGGAAGTCCATTTGGTAATGTTCCTCAAAGCTATACTGGTAAAGAGCCAAGCACAAGAAGAGCTATTAGAAACAGCTATGATCCATACCTGGGAGTTTTTAATAGGCTAGAGCATTATGTAGCTATGAATTCTGTTCCTGAAAAGACAGAAGTAATTTTACAAGGCGGAACTTTTCCTTTTTACCCAAAAGCTTACCAGGAATATTTTGTTAAATATTTATTAAAAGCAATGAATGATTTTTCAAGATTATTCTACACTAAAGACAGCACAGATATGAAGAAATTCAATAAGTTTTTTGAGATGCCTGCTGACATAAATGATAAAGAAAGAACAAAAAGAATACATAAAAAATTATTTTTTATCAAAAATTTAAATTTAAGCAATAAAAAAATTTTGAATTCAGTTAATTATTTGTTTTTTAATAATAATTTTGATATTTTTTTGATTAAAAACAATGTCCTCGAAAAGCATAGCTTTTCGGGACGCCGAAAAAGCAAAGCTTTTTCGAGCGAAATAAAAGATAATACAAAAAATGAAATAATTAAACAATGGAAAAAATTCAATGGAAAAAACAATAACAATTTCAATAATATAATTGATAATTTAACAAAGAACAATAAAAATCAAAAAACAATAATTAGTGATAATTTAATTGGTAAAAATAATAATGAATTAAAAATTAATGGGAAGAATAATGATAACGCCCATAATGCAGATCTTAATATAATGAAAGCACTTGCCAAAAAAGTTAATGTGCAAAATAATTCGCATATTTCTTTGGAACAAATGCAGAAAGAAAATGAAACTGCTAAAATACGCTGTATAGGATTAACAATAGAAACAAAAAGCGATTATGGAAAATTAATTCAGGGAAACCAGATCTTAAAGCTTGGATGCACAAGAGTTGAGTTAGGCGTGCAAAGCATTTATGATAAAGTTTTGGAAAAAACTAATCGGGGTAATACAGTAAAAGACAATATAGAATCAATAAAAATACTAAAAGATTTAGGATTTAAAATAAACCTGCATTATATGCCTGGTTTGCCGTATACAACAAAGGAAATGGATAGAATCGGTTTAAAAGAGCTTTTTGCCAATCCTGATTACAGGCCAGACATGCTGAAAATATACCCCTGCATGGTTATGCCCGGGACTAAGCTCTATGAAGATTGGAAAGCCGGAAAATTTACACCATTAACAACAAAAAAAGCTGCTTCTTTGATAACCACCTTTAAAAAATATGTTCCAGAATATTGCCGTATAATGCGCGTACAAAGAGACATACCGACTTATATCACATCTTCAGGAGTTGACAGAACTAATTTACGCCAATATGTTGATAAATTGTGCAAACAAAGAAATATTAAATGCAGATGCATAAGATGCAGGGAAGTAGGGCTTAATACAAAAAAAACAAATCTGAAAAATATCAAAATAAAAACAACAGAGTACAAAGCATCTAAGGGAAAAGAGTTTTTCATTGCTGCAGAGGATAAAAAAAATGATGTTTTATTTGGTTTTTGCAGGTTAAGATTTCCTTCGCAATTCCTGAGAAAAGAAATCACAAAAGATTCTGCATTAGTCAGAGAACTTCATATGTATTCCCCAGCAGTACAAATTGGAAAAAAATCAGATGATAGTTTTCAACATAGAGGTATTGGTAAAAAATTATTAAAAAAAGCAGAGGAAATTGCCTTAAAAAACAAGAAAAATAAAGTTGTTGTAATTTCGGGAATTGGAGCAAGACAGTACTTTGCCAAACTTGGATATAAGCATGACGGCCATTATATGTCAAAAATAATAAATTGATAATTTATATGCATGCTATATTCATAAAAATCAGCAGCCTTATCTGATTTTCAGTTTTTTCTAAACTTTAAGAAAGATCAGCTTACCTTATACGCAAAAACAAAAGATTTATATAAATCATTATTCCAAGTTTTTTGAATGAAAAGTATGCCGCTCCAGACACCGGAATCACTGAGTCAATTAGATGCTGATTTCTGGCGCGCTGTAAGAGAACTGGCTAAGGTCAGAACAAGTTATTTTAAAAAAGGCGATACAGAAAAAGTAAAGCCGCAGGAGGAAGTTCTAAATTTGTTCCATTATTTAGAGGGTTTAATGGAACAAATGACGGTTAAAATTGTAAACCGTTCCAGAACCATTGCCACCGCTATAGCAAATGAGGCTCTTTCAAATCCAAAAAAAGGAAATGAAAATATGTCAAAATTGCGTATGTTAGATCAAATTTTTAAAGATTTACAGGACAATGCAGGAAATAAAAAGCAAATGTCGCATGGCATAGGAAATCTTGCTGCTGGCATGAGAAAGCAAATTTATCCAATTATAACAAATACACAAACTCAACTAGCTCAGATTGTAAAAAGAGAGCAACAAGCGAAGAAAATACCAAAAGCGCCTTTAAGGCGCAGGTTAGCTCATAGATTAGGGTTTGGCAGAGCCTAAGTTTCGTAAAATGCAAATAAAACTTTCAAAAAAACCAAAAAACTGCAGGTTGATAGAGGGCTTTCCGGGCTTTGGTTTAGTTGGGACTATTGCAAGCGAGTTTTTGTTAGAGCATTTGAAATTTGAGCAGATTGGAAAAATTATTTTTGATGAAATGCCTGCCACTGTTGCAATCCACGGAGGCAAAGTTATAGAGCCATTGGGAGTTTTTTACAACAAAAAATACAACCTTGTGCTTCTGCATGCGATTACTGCTTCTTCTGGCATGGAGTGGAAACTTTCAGAGATAGTCATAGAATTAAGCAGGAAGTTAAGTATAAAAGAAATTATTTCCCTTGAAGGTGTTGGAAGCAGGGATGAAACAACAACATCAAGAGTATTCTTTTACTCCAATAACAAGAAGAACAGAGACAATTTCAAGAAAATTAAGGTTGAGCCTTTGAATGAAGGCATTATCATTGGTGTTACGGGAGCTATTCTATTGAGAGCAGAGAAAATTCCTGTCAGCTGTGTTTTTGCTGAGACTCATACAAGTCTTCCTGACAGCAAGGCAGCAGCCAAGGTTATTGAGGTCCTTGACAAGTATTTAGGATTAAATATTGATTACAAGCCTTTACTTGTGCAGGCAGAGAAATTTGAGAGCAAACTAAAGAATTTATTAACTGAGGGCCAGAAAGCCCAGCAGCTAAGCGAGAAGAAGAAGTTGAGTTATGTGGGATAGGTTTTTAAATTCTGGTTACAGGAGTGTAACTTATAAAAAAATAAAAAAGGGAGAAGAAATTGACGGGTTTACCAACAGATTTTATGAATAGGTACCGAAAAGTGGTAATGGAGCTTAAAGAAAGTAGAGCATTAGAAAGGCTTAAAGCAGGTCAACGACTTACTATCCAAGAAAAATCATTATTTTCCACTAAACTTCCATCTTTTTTTAGGGCTGTTACTTTTTCTTTCCCTTGAGCAAGGCATCTTTAAGGGATCTTATCTCCTCAAGCTGTGCGATAAGAATGCCTTCTTTTATATCCTCGCCTATTGCAAGAAGGATAATAAATACAACCATTAATAACCATAGAAAAGTGGTCTGCAGGAAACCCCAGCTTAACTGGTTCCCGGTTACAGCACAGGTCTTGCTTATGAGCATGTAGCCTATAATAAGAACAAGCAGCCCAACTATAAGGAGCATCTTTTCAAAAGAACTTGTCTTTCTTACTTCTGCCATCCGGCATTGACTCCTAAATCTATTATTTATATACTTTTTTATTTTTGCTGGTTGTTGCGAAACTCTCGTTTCCACTCGGGTTGCCATCGAGCAAATCCTTTATGTTTTTTGTCGAGGTCGACATTCCCCGTAAGGGACATCCCCCTTGTCGACTTGATGTCAAATTTGAATGGATTTGCAAAATTGATGGCAACCTTCATTTCGCAACAACCCCTATCTTTGTCTGCTTAATACAAAAATTTCATATTCCTTTTTTCCGCTAAAAACCTTTCTTTCATTAGAAATTTTGAATTTATATTTAACTGAATATTTTTCCACTAGTTCTTTGTTCCCGATCAAGACAATCTTTCCTTTTTTGTTCAGGATAAATTCAGCCTGGTAGAAGAACTCGCTGTATAACTTATCAATCTCCTTAGTTTGGATGGTGGGCATCTTTGTGGCTATTTTGTCCGCTTCGCCTTTCTCAAACTTTGTGTCCAGCCATTCAATGTCCATTCTTCTGAAGCCTATTTTTTTATCAATGCCCGCTATTTTACTGTTCTTCTTTGCATAATTGAGGTATTTCATTGAAGAATCAATATTATATATTTTTGATTTAGAATCAGATATTTCCTTATCTAATTTTTTAAATAGTTTGTTAAAATCAAAATTTTTGAATTTGCCAAATTTTAAAAAAATAAATTTTTCTTTGTTGAAAAAGTTAACGGGAAAGTTTGATGTGAATAAAGCAGATTCTATTGGTATTGTTCCTGAGCCTGAAAATGGGTCAAGCAGCACTTCGTTTTTATTGTAGTTTGATAGTCTGACAAGAAAATATCCTATTGTACCTTTTATTGCAGCCGGATGTGTAAAGATGCTGTAGGTTCTTTTGCTTAAATCAAAACCAGCAAAGTCTATGCCCGTATAGCACTTTTTTTGCGTTAAATAAACAAATATTATTATTTCCGGATTATCAAGGCTGACTTTTTGCTTGTAGCCATACTTCTTTTGAATATAGCCTATGATAATCTCTCCGGCTTTTTTTTCTATTTCCGGAGTTGGTATGCCTCCGTCATAGTTTTTCCTGCATTTCACCCTAAACCGGGTATTTTTGCTTAGCCATTCCCTAAAGTCAATTTTGCCAATATTTTTTTTGAAATCCCAAAAAAAATTCGAAGAATTTTTCTGGGCACCGGAAATTCCTTTGTAATTTCCTAGTGCATTGAAAATATTGTTATAATTAAATTCACAAAGAAGATGATAAATTCCTGCAACAGTTTGTGATCTGTAGCATAATTTGAACAGGTCTTCGTAATTTTTTATGCCAAAAACAATGCATGATTCGCTTGTTGCTGAACTTTCGCCTATTAGCTCCTTTACCTCCAAAGAGGCAATATCTTCCATTCCCTTATGCGTGGTTAAAAAGCCTTTCATAATAGCGTTTGATTTACTGGTATTTATAAAAATGTTTATAATTGACAGCGCAGTACACTGAAAAAT
>DAOVKD010000053.1 GCA_030631975.1 Candidatus Woesearchaeota archaeon | reverse complement strand
TTTAATGATATAATTAAATCTGTTAAGGTCATAGTTATAGAAATTCACTAAGATTTATATTGTTTTCTAGATTAATGAACGTAATTAACGCCCAAACCCCTTGATGGTTTTAATAGAAGGCTCTTCGAGCTTAATGTAAAAGTTTTTTCTGAACTTTGCGGACGCAATTTTCCCACACTGCGTATGGGAAAAGAGCTTAACATGGTTCTTTCTTTAAAGTGAAAGAGCGGGCATCCCATTTTTCAAAACTGTTTGAATAACAAGGTATTTTGTCTTCAGAATATTTATAATTATCAAAGATGTAGCAATTTGAATAATCATTTTTACAAATGCCCAAATAAAGCTTTATATTTGCTGGAAATTCCTGAACAAAAGCTTTTACTCCATTCGGAAATTCGAATAAGACTCTCTTTACGCTGTACTCCAAATTTAATTCTATGGGGTGATAATTGCAGTTATATGAAAAAGAATTGATTCCTGTGATTTCATAATTACATGCCAAATCTTTTATAATCTCCCTATATATTAAATCTTCTTTATTTTTAACATTTGGATTAAAATCCCCTTGACCATAAAAATAATTAGTTTGTGTCAGATGTTCACCAATCTGAACTCATTCCCCCTCAACTATATTGAAATTATTTTTAATATAATTTATGTTAACAACATTATATATACTTAAAGTTAGACTAATAGCGACAGAAACAGTCAGTAATGTCAAAAATAATTTGAAATATAATTTTCTTTTATTCATAAAGATAACATAACTTATGAATTATATAAAGGTTCCTTAAATAATTTGCCCGAATTTTCTTCCGTCATAACTTCCCTCCCCCCACTGCGTAGGGGTCGGTGCGCCTAACAGCGATTAGACGGTTGCGGTGCTCAGAAAAAACTCTAAAGGTTTTTTCTTCCGCTCCTCTCCCAAATTTTATCCGCAAACAAGTTGCTCCCTAGCCTCCACTCGAGCTCTTAGTATGATGAACTCAGGAGGGCACCCATAAAACTTCGCCTAATCACTATGTTAGTTTCAATTTGCCCCAAAGCTATAAAAGAAAATAATCACAAATCTTTTTTTCTGAAATAATCAATACGATCCCAACCGCCTGAAAAAAAAAGGATAGGATGTATAAAAACTGGTTCGAACCATGCCCATTTAGATATTGCAGTATCTTCGTTTAAAACTTTCCCCATATGAACCCAATCTTCAGCAATGTACATAATGTATATATCAGCATCTTTGGGTCCATGAACTTTTTCGTAATCCTTGGATAAACGTTCTTGTGGATTGCTTGTACTATGTGTAAAATCTAAAGCATAGCCTGCACAATTTAAACATTTGGATGGAAAGTTTACTAGAGTTACTTCTGGGGGAAGCAAACCTTTGTATTCTTCATAAGTTTGTCTACCACTCCATCCTAGAGCTGCTCCTTTGAGCTGAATACTGCCTATTTCTTTCATTATTTGTTGTAAATCTTTTGAGTTTGTCATATTATTAGTAAAAATACTATTACTTTTATAAATTTTTTGTTTATTAACTATTTAATAGTAGCAATAAATTAGACAGATATATCCTTCTTTTTCTCTTTAATAAATTATTAATAGAACGCTCGGGGGCAAACTTTTCGGACGAAATCCGCCAGAACTCCGCTTAGCAAGTAAATTTTTTAACATTCTATAAATTGTTAAATAACTGATTTTCTGACAATAAAATCATAACTGAGCTGCACGCTCGTAACTGGCGGAGAAACTAACAACAATTTAACGGAAAATTGGGTCGCTTACGCTAAATCGCCAAGCGATTTCCCGATTATTTCCCAAATTGAATTTTTCAGCTCTGAAATTTTAGGGTTGCCTAAAATTTCGAGGAAAAATCAAACTTCATTAAATGCCGATGTTATTCTCAATAATCCTCTTAGTTTCTTTCTTAACTTTTTCATCAACATCCAAAATCTGATTTAAAGTGGGGTTTTTTATTATTTTATGCTCCGCCATCATTTTATTTACTAATTTTGGGATGTCTAAAAATTTGATTTTATTGCCCAAAAAAGCATAAACCGCAATTTCATTTGCAGCGTTAAGAACAGCAGGCAAAGTTCCTCCTGCAATGCCTGCATCATAAGCGTATTTTAAACAAGGAAACAGCTCAAAATCAGGCTTTGAAAAGCTCAGGTTTTTCACCTCAGGCAAGTCTAATTTTTTTAAATTAGAATCAAATCTTTTAGGATAGCTTAATGCATATTGAATTGGGATTTTCATGTCAGGATTTCCAAACTGCGCAATCACAGAGTTGTCTTTAAACTCAACCAGAGAATGAATTATGCTTTGTGGGTGTATAACAACCTCAATTTTTTCGTAAGGCATGTCATATAAATAATGTGCCTC
The DNA here is from genome assembly GCA_030631975.1 of Candidatus Woesearchaeota archaeon. Classification (GTDB taxonomy): domain Archaea; phylum Nanobdellota; class Nanobdellia; order Woesearchaeales; family GW2011-AR4; genus JACPJP01. The sequence goes on along the minus strand of DAOVKD010000053.1, from coordinate 3,221 downwards.
GATAACCTCAAAACCCTTGTTCATTAAAGCTGCAGAGTCTATTGTTATTTTACTGCCCATGTTCCATGTAGGGTGCTTTAAGGCGTCTTCTGCTGTTACTTTTTCAAGCTGCTGTTTTGTTAGATTCTTAAAAGCTCCTCCCGAGCATGTTATTATTATCCTGCTGACATCATAAACATTCTCCCCATTAAGGCATTGGAATATAGCAGAATGCTCAGAGTCAATGGGCATCATATTCACATTATTTTTTTTGACTTCTTCCATTACTATTGAGCCAGCTGTAACTAAAGTTTCCTTATTTGCCAATGCAATGTTTTTTTTGTTTTTAATTGCTTCAATAGTCGGCTTAACCCCAACAGAGCCTACAAGTGAATTAACAACAGTATCTGCTCCATCCAGTGTTGCAATTTTTATTATCCCTTCCATGCCGGAATAAACATTAACATCAATATCTCTTTTCAGCAAATCAGCTTTTTCATTGTCCATTACTGCAACTGCCTGCGGCTTAAACTGATTAATCTGGTTTTTAAGAAGTTCAATATTTTTATTAGTGGTTAATCCAATTATTTTAAACTCATCTGGATATTGTTTTACTATTTCTAAAGCTTGTGTTCCTATGCTTCCTGTGCTGCCTAATATAGATAATTTTTTCATTTTTTATTCTTCCTAACATAGTCTTCAACAGCTTTTCTTGTAGTAACCCAATTTCTTCCAATCTTTATACTCTCTAATTTACCTTTCCTTGCTAATAAGCTTAAGTATTCCTGACTGTAAGGGCATAGTTTTGAAGCCTCTGCCAGGGATATATATTCTTCAGTATCCCCTTTAACAGGAATCTTTAAAGCATCAATCCATAAAGACAATGACCTTTCAATATTCCTCGCGATAAAATTTACAAAAGGGACATAATTTTCTTTATGCGCTTCGTCTAACGCCCTTATATACTTTCTTCTTTCTGTCTTTAATATCACAACCGGAAGAAATCCCCGCTGCATAAGCAAAAAATTAACCAATAACCTTGCGCATCTCCCGTTACCATCTATAAATGGGTGTATAAATGTAAATTTTTCATGTGCAAGAGCAGCAAAATCAACTATATTCATTTTATTTTTGTTTTCATTAAGCCATTTTAGGAATTTGTTCATTAAATTTGGAACAAGGTCGGGTTTTGCGGGAATAAAAGAAGCTCCTCCTATATGCACTTTTCTTAATCTATAAATTCCTTTTTCTTCTTTGTCAATATTATCTAGCACAAGCTCATTTATCCTGCAAATCAGATCTTTTGTTATCTTTTTTTTAGCTTTTACAATCGATTCAATAAAATCTATTGCATTTTTGTGGTTTATAGCCTCAAAATGCTCTCTAATCGATTTTCCGCCTATTGTTATTCCTTCTTCAATAACCAGCCTTGTTTCAGACTTTGTTAAGGTATTTCCTTCAATAGCATTGGAATTATAAGTTGATTCAACATAAAAATTCTCTTTTAGCCTTTTTAAAGAAGATTTAGAAAAAGGTCTTAAAGTGTCTAATTCTTTCTTTTTTTTAAAAATTCTCCTGTATAATTCCTCATCAACCAGCATAGCGACAGGGAATAAACCACAATTTATAAAGATATCGGATAACTTAAATTCTTAGCTATCCGATATGATATCATTTTACATTTTCCCAATCTCTTTCAGCAATGTCTCAACAATTTTTTCTTTTGGCACTTTGCCAATTATCTTTCCTGCTTTATACAATAGATTAGTGTCTCCCGGGCCTCCAACAATCCCAATATCAGCTTTTTTGCATTCTCCAGGGCCATTGACAGCGCAGCCCATTACTGCAACATGTATTGGCTTTTTTATTTTCTCTGTTTTGCTTTCAATTTCCTCAACTATTTTTATAACATCGATGTTCGCCCTTGCGCATGTAGGGCATGAAGTTATTTCCACGCCATCTTTTCTTAGACCTAGAGACCTTAGTATTTGTTTTCCGACTTTAACTTCTTCTTTGGTATCATCCGATAAAGAAACTCTTATCGTATCTCCAATGCCTTCTGAAAGCAATATGCCCATGCCTATTGAATTTTTTATTGTTCCCGGCAGTTTGCTTCCGGCTTCTGTAACCCCTAAATGCAGCGGATAAGAGGTTTTTTTTGCAAATGATCTGTAAGCTTGAACCATTGTTGGAACATCTGACGCCTTTAATGAAACAACAGTATCGTAAAAATCAAGCTTTTCCAGAATTTTAACATGCCTTAAAGCGCTTTCTACCATTGCCTCTGCAGTGTAGCCATATTTCTCAAAAATATCTTTTTCAGGAGAGCCTAAATTGACTCCAACCCTAATTGGTATATTATGCTCTTTTGCAGCATCAACAACCAGCTTTATTTTTTCTTCACTGCCTATGTTCCCTGGATTAATCCTAAGCTTGTCAACATATTTTGCCGCTTCCACCGCAATTTTATAATCAAAATGAACATCAGCCACTAAAGGAATGTTTATGTTTTTCTTTATCTCTTTCAATGCGTTAGCTGATTCTATTGTCGGCGCAGCAACCCTTATTATTTCACATCCAGCATCCTCCAACCTGTGGATTTGCTTTACAGTTGCATCTACATCAGCAGTATCTGTTGTTGTCATTGACTGCACTGTAATTGGAGCATTGCCTCCAATGTATAATTTCCCTACCTTAACTTTCCTGGATTTTCTTCTCATTGCAGCAAGTTAATTGAAAGCAATTTAAAAAGATATTTATTTATTTCAGGCTGCGTTCAAAAAGTTAGGCTGTGCCTAATTTAGGGGAGGCGGGTGGGCAAAAGCATGCAATGATATTAACTAAAATGCTGTGTATCTTCACAAAGTGTTTCTACTAACAATATCAAGATGCAGCATTTTGTCTTGCCCTGCATGCGACGTAGTTGCATGCCCGCTTGCAGCACTGCTTTGGCACAGCCGATTAAAATATTTTGAACGCAGCCGTTTATTTCAAATAAATATTTAAACAAGCAAAAAACAAAACAAAAAATGAAGCATACGTTAAAGATAACTTTAATTCTGGTAAGTATCTTTTTTATAACGCAGATATTTGGAATTGTTACAGTAAGCCAGAATATTGAAGTAAAAAAAGATGCCAGTGGAGCAGTTATTATTGAACACAAAGAGACTATTGTTGGCGAACCGCTAAAAAGCGAAAGTGGATATCAATCAGTCGGTATAATAACTGCGGCAATTATCATA
>DAOVKD010000139.1 GCA_030631975.1 Candidatus Woesearchaeota archaeon | reverse complement strand
TTCTTCCAAACTTTGTAATTTGCCTGCCTATTCTTGCTGATACACCATCTAATTTATCCAGTAAGATAATAATAGTGAAAGTTGTAAGCGCAAATTTTATATTTAGTTTTACTAAATTAGTTATGAATAATGGAATCAACAATAGTCTAAAAGTAGTTATCATATTCGGCAGATTAAGAACATCCTCTCCTATAAACTTGCCCATTTTTATGAGATAATCCAAGCCAGAGACAACTGTTATAATAACTGCCGCTAGCATGAGCCACCAGTTAAAAGGCATATTGAGAATGACAGCAAGTATGGCTATTATTTGGGAAATGGTCTTTATTTTTCCAAGTATACTTGCGCTAATAATAATCTTCCTGGGCAAAAAGAAAATCCTGGCAGCAGTAATGATAAGCTCTCTTGAAATAATAACAACAGCCATCCATAACTGTATCCTGCCTATTAAACTTAAAAATATTAACGCTGCCGATATTAATAACTTATCTGCAATAGGATCTATTATCTTCCCTATATTTGTTATCTGCTGCTTTTTCCTTGCAATATAGCCGTCAAGAGCGTCTGATGCGGCCAGAATTACGAAAATAAATGCTGCTATATAATCTTTATAAGGCGCATCCATTAAAAGAAACATGACAAATATCGGAATTAGAAGAACTCTGATGCAAGTTATCTGGTTTGGTTTTGAAAGGCTGTGTTTCATGTTCTACTTATTGTGGTTATACTTTCCAAACTTATTATTCAGCTAATATATATAATTTTCCTACATCCCAATCAACAATAACTATACTCACAGACAAAAATATTTATACAGCGAAAACCCACAGACTATTTTGTCTCGGTTTTCTGGGCTTCCTTCAGAAACCAACGAAAAGCAACAGACTAATTGAACAGCTTTTCTGGGTTTTCTTACGGAAATCAATAGTTGTCTGTTCGTAATATCCCAGAGGGATACAAAAAACGCAAAGCGTTTTTACGTAAGCAAATGGCATATCCATTGTACAAAAATTTGTGTCATTTGCTATATCTAAAGCAATGATTTGTACAATGACAGCAATTTCTTTGAAACTTTTAATACATCATATTTCCTGGAACTCTTTTTTGCATTTCTGCTTAGTTGCTTTAATAAACTTTCATTGCTTAACAGCTCTTCAATCTTTTCGCTAAAACTTTTTATTGAACGCTCAACCAAAAAACCATTGTAACCATTTTTTATCTTATCTTCCATATTTGAATTCTTTAAACATATAACCGGAACCCCAAAAAACAAGGATTCTAATACAGTTAATGGTCCGGTCTCGGTAGTTGAAGCAGTAATAAATATATCTGCTGCGGTGTAGTAATTTTCTATCTCAGAATAAGGTATATTCCCCACAAGGCTTACTTTATCCTGTATTTGTAAATTACGGATTAAATTTTTCAGATTTTTCTCTTCATGTCCCCTGCCGCATATTACCAGAACTGCGTCATTTCTTTTCTTGGACAGGAATTTAAAGGATTTTATAATAAAAGATATGTTTTTTTCTTTTCCTAGTCTGCCAAGAAACAAGATTATTTTTTTGTTTTCTAGATGGTACAATCTCCTAATATTGCTCTTTTTATAGTTCTTTAGCAATTCATGATTTAGCCCATAGGGGATTACTTCTATTCTTGAGTTTGTCACTATTTTTAGCAATTTATTTTTTATATATTGGGATGGGGCGATTATACAATCACACAGGCTTAAATATTTTTTATGCACGTCCTTAATAATTTTTTTTGCTAAATTTTGATGAATAAGAGGTATGTAATGACTATAATCCTGATACATTGTATGATTTGTGAATACTAAGGGGATACTATATTTTCTTGCAAACTTGCACCCTTTTTTACCTAAACCAAAAGGATGATGCGTGTGTATGATATCAAATTTTGATTTTCTTACTAATTTTGATATTTTTAATGAATATGGTATGGGTAAGGGGTACAAGGTTTTCATTGGCAAATTAATAGACGGGTACCTGTAGACATTTGGTACTTTATCTTTATAGTTTGGAAACTTTGGGGCAATTATATGAACTTCCTGCTTTAATCTGCTTAATCCCAGGTGATATGCTTCAATAGCATTTACTACACCACTATCACGCATAGGTTTGTACTCATTAGTGAACATTGCTATTTTCATAAGTGTACAAATATATTTCATTGCATATTTAAAATCTTTTGTATGTTACAATCCATTAAGTTATAACTAGGCTTCATCCAGAAAACATGGTTGTGCCTTTTTTAGGGGGAGGCGGGCGGGCAAAAGCATGCAATGATATTAATGAAAATGCTGTGTATCTTTACTAGGTGTCTTAACATAATTAAATTAAGATGCAGCATTTTGACTCGCCCTGCATGCGACGTAGTTGCATGCCCGCTTGCAACACCGCTTTGGCACAACCCTAAAAAGAATTTTTGGATGAAGCCTTATAGATAAGAACCTTTTTAATCGCAGAAATATTACTTAACAGCTATGACATATACAATTTTAGACTGCTACACTGATGAGCCAGCAGGGCTTGGAGTTCCACCTTACCTGGGAACATATCCAAGGTACATAGCAGGCTATTTAAATGAAGATGTTTATTATTTGACAATTGATGACTTAAGGTTCTGGAAAAAATACATGCTCAAAAATCAAAGATTTTTGGCACCAACTACTTTGGATTCAAAGATTATTGGAACAAAGACAGCGGAAAATCAAAGATTTTCTAGGTATTTGGAACCTATGGTTCCAAAACGGTCGCAAAAAACAGGCATTGCAACTTATAATTTAACAATTAATTATAAAAATGTTGAAAAAATATTGCAGGAAACTGATACCTTAATTGTCATTCTTGGTGTTCATGTTCCTGGAAAGTATCTTTCTGCAGTTCCCGGGAAGTTAAAGGAGATTATAGCTTTAATTAAGGATTTAAGATGCAAAAAAATACTTACGGGGCCAGTGGTTTATGGGACTCAGTTGTTTGGAGGAAAATTTTTTGAGAAAGCAGATTTAGATATTTTTGATGATGTTAATAAGCAAATGTTTAATTTTCCTTACAATGAAATAAAAGATTATGCTGTCAATGGCGCAAAAATAATCAAGCAAATTCCTGATTACAGAATAATAGAGATTGAGACCGGGCATGGATGCGATA
>DAOVKD010000061.1 GCA_030631975.1 Candidatus Woesearchaeota archaeon | reverse complement strand
TTCTTTTTTTCATTCTCGCTGACTGCAGCAATAATTGCTTCCCCGAATTTGTCAAATTTAGGCCTCCCAGCCCTGCCAGACATCTGTAAATACTCCAAAACAGGAATATACGCCATTCCTCTGCTCCCATATCTCCTTAAATCCTTAAGAATTGCCCTGAAAGCCGGCAGGTCTACTCCAAGCGCAAGCGAAGGAGTACAACAAATTACCTTTATCAATCCGTTCCTAAAATTATCCTCTATTATTTCTCTTTGCTTAGCAACCAAACCAGCATGATGGAATGCTATGCCCTTCTTCAAACAATTACTCAGCCTTTCACATTGCTTTGTAGGCCTTGATAATGCCTTCAACACCTTATCGCTTAACTCAACTAGCTTTTTATTCTCGCTCTTAACTTTCTTTGCAATATCCTCTGCAGTTTTTTCAGCGCTCCTTTTTGTATTCACAAAAACCAGAGCCTGCTTTCCCATCTCTATTGTATCAAGTGCTAAATCTAATGCAGAATTTCCTGTTTCATTAGAAATTTTTTTAGTTGGCATTTAAAATACGGATGATTAATAAATTTATAAAACTGTTGATTTTCTTATCTTTTATTATTTGATTTACATTGATAAATCAGCTGGCTACTCAGATTTAGAAGCTGAATACCATTTCAAAACTTTAAAAGAATTTCACTTAGCTATGGACGAATTAAAAATAAAGTTTCCTGACATAATAAAAAATTGCAAACATTTTATTTATTCAGAAATACTTAAAATGCATTATCTACCCGAGGATTAAACAACCTCAACATTCCAGACCTTAGAAACAGCCTCTAAACCATCGCTTACAGTAACTTGAACCTTTTTGCTGCCAGTTGTTGTAAAGATTCTCTGATGCTGATTTTCACCTTCATATTTATCAAAAAATCCAAATTCCCAGTTATATATCAGCTCATCTCCGTCTTCATCTACTGCATTTACCTCAAAAAGCACTGGCTCATTTTTTAATGCAATTAGATTGTTGCTATAACCCATTATTTCCGGAGCCTGGTTTACATTCAGAACCGTAATTTTAACTTTTTGTGTATCTATATCAACTCCATCAAAAGCAACAAACTCAACTGAAAATTCTTTTTTAGTTCCATTCACAATAAAGCCGGGCTTCCATAGAAAAAGATTGTCCTTAAGCACAGCACTTTCAGGCAATCCTTTAGCTGAAAAACTTATTGCGCCATTATCAGGATCAGAAGCGCTTAACTCAATCCTTAACTCATTTCCTTCCAAAACTTCCGCATTTGCTGTCTTGTCAAACACAGGCTTCCTGTTTACATCATTGACCTTAATATTAACAAAACTTGTTTCAGTAAAATAACCGTCTGTTGCAGCAACCTTGACAATATATTCGCCAGCATCATCAAAACCTGTTTTTTTCCTGTTTCTGCCCATAAAACCTGAGTATGAAAACCGAACTTTGTCATTATCAGGATCATTGTACTTTGGATCAATTACAATCTCATCACCTTCATTCACCACTATATTATCTATATCCTCTAAAACAAAAGGCCTGTTAACATCTTTTACTTTTATCCTTACGGTCTTCTCATCGCTTAACTCATTGCTCTGGGCTGCAAAAACAACATTTACGCTTCTGCCCAAAATCCTGAACTTATCCATGACATAATCAAGAATATTATTTTTCTGCACAAAATCATACTCTGGAGCAAATGTAAATACATCTCCGTCAAGTTTCCCATTTTCAGGAATGTTCTCAACAGAAAAAATTATATCATCTTCATCAGGATCAACAGCTTTTAGCGCTATCACAGCTTTCTCCCCCTCCCACACTCTTAAATTCTTTAACCCAACAAACTCTGGAGGCCTATCCTTGTTTTCTACTGTAATCTTTACTTCTTTTTCTCTTTTACAACCATTGCCTTCCACCTTAATCTTTACTATATACTCTCCAGCATGATCGTAGTTTGTTTTCCATATATTATCATTTCCCAGAGGCTCAGATATTTCATAAACCAGACCGTATTTTTTAAAATCAGGTAAATCTAACTTCGCAGTTTCTGTTTCAAGCACTGCTGCATCTTCTATCTGCTCCACAAGACCCTCAACATCAACATCATTGACATTTACATTCCATTCTTTGCTCACATTAAAAACACCATCGCTGATAACAACACTTATCTTATATTCTCCTGCAGCGCTATAATCCGCCTCAAACAGCATTTCATTGTCATGAGAAACAACTTCATCATTCACTATCCACCTGCAGCTTAACTCATCATTATTCAAATCAGAAGCATCAACTTTAAATTCTATATTGCTATTTTCATCAATAGTTACAGAATCTTCTTTTGGAAAAAACTTATCAATAACAGGCTCTGCTTCATTCCTGTTGACTATTATAAGAATTTCTTCGCTTACCTCAGTTTCCCAGTCACTTACAGTAATTGTAGATGTGTACTCACCAGCATCTCCATAAGTGGTCTGCCATTCTCCATTATCATTTAAAGGGCTTGTAAATGTGAAAGTTAATTCATCCGAATCAGGGTCCTCTGCTTTAAGCCTCAAACTCAGCTTTTCTGTCTCGTTAACTTCAAAAGTTTTTAAAGAACTGGCTAAATAGGCATAGCTAATAAATAATATCAGAAATAACGTTATTATTTTCCTCATTTTCCATTTTAAAAACAACAAAATTACTGCTTTTGAGCAATATCAAGTATAACTGGCGCTCTGTTGACATTCTCTATTATTACTGTAAATTCTTTGCTTGCAGTATCCTCCCCATCAGAAACTGTTGCTATAACTGCATACTCTCCGGCATCATCATAAGTTGTTTCCAATGTAAACAAGTTTCCATCCTGCACGAATCTTTCATCATCAATTCCAAAGCTTAACTCATCTCCATCATAGTCGGTTGCTTCCAGTTCAATAACAATTGTATCCGTTTCTTTTACTTCTATGCTGCCTACTTCAGCAAGCATGGGTTTTCTGTTCACGTTATTCACAGTTACGGACCATATCTTTTCTGTCTCAAACATACCGTCTGATACAATAACCTTTACAGTGTGCGACCCTGAATCCTCATATGTTGTTTTGTATTCGATGGAATTTTCATTTCCTATTGCTACTCCATCAAGTTTCCATATATGTGTTAACCTATCATTATTCAAATCAGAAGCAACAGCATCAAATGCTAATGTATCTGTTTCACTAATCTCTATAACTGTCTCTTTGGGCCTAAAACTGTCAAGGGTAGGCTCTTCCTCTTTTCTGTTGACTATTATCAAAACTTCCTTGCTTGATGTTAATGAGCCGTCACTTGCAGTTACAGTAACCGTATATTCCCCCGCATCTCCATAAGTGGTCTGCCATTCTCCATTATCATTTAAAGGGCTTGTAAATGTGAAAGTTAATTCATCCGAATCAGGGTCCTCTGCTTTTAGAGCTAAACTTACCAGTTCTGTCTCATCAACAATTATTGCAGTCGCATCCCCAGGAATTTCTTTCTCCTCTTCTTCCTCAAATATGGCCTCGATATCAATTTCAACTTCTTCTATACCCACTTCTTCTTCCTCTTCAGCTGCTTCTTCCTCAAGTAAATCTTCAATATCAATTTCTTCTGCAGCCTCTCCTGCCGCCCATTCTACACCTTCTTCTGCCCCTATTATTATAGCCTCTTCAGGAACTTCCACAGCTTCTCCTTCTGCATCATACTTTTTTACATAAAGAGTGTTATAGACATCACACGCGCTAACTAAAAAAAGAGAAATAACCATCAATGCAATAAGGATTTCTTTCTTCATCATAATTCCCCCTTTATTAATTGTAATTATTCTAGAATAACAACTTATATTTAAACTTTTTGGGTAGTAAAAAACATTTCTAGTTTTAATATTCAATAAGGGGTGTAAATTAAGAAATGGAAAATGGGCCCGGGCAGATTCGAACTGCCGACTTCGAGAGAAAGTTTTGTTGACTTTCTTCACTCGATCTCTGTCTGGAAGAGCTATCAGTCGAGCATTCTAACCAGACTGAACTACAGGCCCGTGAATTGAACTTTATAAAAAAACGCCCTCGACCAGACTCGAACTGGTGACCTCATGGTTAACAGCCATGTGCTCTACCTGCTAAGCTACGAGGGCATTTAGGCATCTTGAATTAGAATTTTGTTTATATATGTTTCGGCTCTATCCAAAAATTCTTTTTAGAGTTGTGCCAGAGCGAACTTTAGACAAAATGCTGCATCTTGATTTATTTATTAAATATCATTTCATGCACATACACAACATTTTAATTACAATCATTGCCTTATTTTGCCCACCCGCCTCCCCTAAAAAGGCACAACCTTATTTTTTGGATGAAACCGGCTCTATAATTAATTTGATATTATAGTAAATTAAAAAAATAAAAAAAAGAAATAAGCTTTATCTCTTTTTCTTTCTCTTTCCGCCTCTTACCATTTTTGCCATAGAGACGTCTCCCTTCTTGTCAATGAAGTAGAGATATCCCTTCTTTTTCTTAACCCCTACTTTGGCAACAACTTGGATTTTGGCTTTTCCTCTTTTCTTGCCTCTGGCCATCTTGGCCCTGGCAACGTTACCTTTCTTGTCCAGGAAATACAGGTAACCTGTTTCTCTTTTTATTCCTACTTTTGCAACTTTTTGTGCCATTAAATTATCCCCTCCTATTTTTTTAAATTATTAGACGACCACCCGTCTTATATTTTTACTCTCTTAACCCACCTTGTATTTAAAGTTTTCGTTTTTCCGACGGTAATTCAAAACGTCCATCCCAAATTAATAAAGATAACATTATCATGCCCGAGACGCTTTAATTGCGAGACGCTTTAATTACTTGTCAGAATTATTTAAACATTTATCACAGGTTCCATGAACATCTGTATGAAAATGGCGCATATCCCCTTTTATTTCCTTTCTTAGAAAGATTATCATTCTACCGTCTCTGAATGGAGTGAGTGTCAGATTTCTGTTAAATTAGAAAAAATTAAAAACCTGGTAAAAATACAGAAATTCTAATGAAAACATACTCACTATCGTTCGTAGATTTCATTTGTCAAAAACCAATCTATCAGAGGTTGGTGGCATGATTTCATTAACCTCACATTTAGTGGTTTTTGATGTCCCAGAG
>DAOVKD010000082.1 GCA_030631975.1 Candidatus Woesearchaeota archaeon | reverse complement strand
CCACGAAAGCAGCATTGTCAAAATCAGAGAAAATTTCCAATATGGTGTTGATATACAATTTGAAGAAAAAGAGGAATTTGACAAACTTGTTGATCTGTGCAAGGATGCCGTTAATAAAACAAGAGAGATAATCCACCAGTCTTAATTTTGGGATGTTAAAATGAAAATCCTAATGTTCGACTGGAGAGAGAAAACCCGTGTGTCTTCTATTTGATTTTTAATTTTTAAAAAAAGAAAACACAAAAATAAAAAACCCACCCATTCCGCTTCTTAGGCAAAAAAACCAAAAGATTTATATAGTGATTGTTAGTTTAATAACGATATGGTTAATAAATTAACTATAGTTCGGGCTTTGGAGCCTTTTCTTTCAAAACCCAAAGAGTGGCTGCATTTAGCTGAGATATCAAGGACAATAAAAGAGCCCCATCCTACTGTAAGACAATGGCTAAACCAACTAGAAAAAAATGGAGTTTTAAAAAAGCAGTTTAAAGGAAGATTAACTATATACTCTTTGAACCTTAATAACCAAAACATAATAGATTACCTGCTCGTTGTTGAAAAGGGCAGGTTAATCAGACAATGTGAAAAATGGCTCGTTTTAAAGGAGCTAGCGCACTTTGTCAATTCTAGTTTTGGAGAAAATATTAAGGTGTTGGTTTTCGGGTCTGCTGCTGAAAAATTTGATGTCTCTGAAGACATTGATTTACTGATAATAGGGAAAACAGATATAAAAAACATAAAAAAATTTGCTGGACGTTTTAATAAGGAGCTACATATAATCAATGTCAGCAGCCTTGTTAAGATATCAAAGTCCCTAAAAGAAGAGATTATTAAAAAACATCTTCTCGTTAAAGGAAGTGAAGATATAATCAGGTGGATTCTATGGTAACAATAAACTGGTGTAAAAAACAAAGGAGGGGAATAAAGATTATAGAACCGAATGACAATCTTTCTATTGAGTATATTCAGACTGCTGAGGAGACTTTAGATATATTGAAAAGCATAAAAGGGAAGTCAAAAGTCTGGTTAGCAACAACAAAGTACTATTGTGAATATTTTGCAGCTTATTCTCTTCTTATGAAAGTTGGCATAAAGTGTGAAATTCACGAATGCACAATAGCCGTCTGCAAAATACTAGAAAAGATGAATATATTTCCCAAGGAGTATGCTAAAATATTAGAAGAAGATAAACAGTTACGTATAGATAACCAGTATTATCTAAAGAATAGAGAGGTCATCTTAGATTACAATAAGGTAGCTGAATTTGTTTTGCATATAAAAGATATCAATTCAAAATTGACTTATGAAAAAATAAGGGAGATTAAGAGGAATATAACGAATCAGAAACAAAACAACGGGAAATTCAAGGTTTGAAGTCAGCAATGAAAGAGTTTAATCTAAAAGAAGGATTGATAATTACGCAGGAGCAGGAATTTACTGAGGGAACTATTAAAATAAGACCTGTTTGGAAATTTCTTTTATATGATGGGGGATGTAAAAAATGAAAATCAAAGAAAAGCAGCATAAAAAACTCAGGATTTTAGCAGCTGCCGGCAATGAAAATAAGTCTGACAGGAAGCTTAGAGTGCTTGCCGCCGGAGACATACATGGCGATACAGGTTTGGCTGAAAAACTGGCTGAAAAAGCCAAAAAAGAGCATGTGGACCTGGTTGTTCTTTGCGGCGATATTACAATGGCAGAGCAGAGCACAGACAACTTAATAGGCCCGTTTGTCAAGAGAAAGGAAAAAGTGCTGCTTATTCCTGGAAATCATGAAACTGTTGCTACCGCAGATTTTCTATCAGAACTTTATGGCATAAAAAATTTACATGGATATTCAGTCAAGTACAATGATGTGGGGTTTTTTGGCTGCGGCGGCGCGAATATAGGCTTGTTTCAACTGGATGAAGATGAAATTTATGGCCTGTTAAAAAAAGGCTTTGACAAGATCAAGTACCTGCGTAAAAAAATAATGGCGACGCATGTACATCCCACAGGAAGCAAGATTGAAAAATTTACAAAATTCTTTCCTGGAAGCACGGGAGTAAGGAAAGCAATAGAGAAGTTCAGCCCGGACATACTTCTTTGCAGCCATGTGCATGAGGCAGAGGGCATAGAAGAAAAAATAGGCAAGACCAGAGTTATTAGTGTCGGAAAAAAGGGGAAAGTAATTGAGATTTAAATACTACCTTATAATGGTCAAAAATAGGAAAATATTTAAACGCAGCTAATGCCCACAAAATTCTATGAGTATAGACTTAATAGTTGCTAAATTTGGCGGATGGCCGGTACAAGACGCTGAAAATACAGATAGATCTATAGATATAATCGCGCAAGACAAAAGGATAAGAGCCGTTATTGTTTCTGGACCAAAAGGATTGACAAATTTATATGAAAAAGCAGCAAGAGATATTATTTTAATGAACGATAATGAAGAAACCTTCAAAGAAATTATGGAAAGGTGGGGTGAGATATGCTCTGGTTTAGGCCTTAACGAAAATTATGGTTCAATAGAGGGGGATTTCAATAAAAAGCTAAATTCATATGACTGCCCATCCAATCTTAATGACATAAAAGCAAAGGGATTTATAGATGATATTATGCGTCTTGGAGAATATTTTGAGGCAAAGTATATTTTTGCCCCCGGGCTCAATAAAAGGAAAATAAAAGCTGTATTTTTAGATCCTGAGGGCATAATTTATGGCTCTAACAACCATGGTGATGCTTCCATTTTGCCTGAGTCAGCAGGTAATTTAAGACGGGAAATTATTGAAAAGGGATTAATTGACGAATCTGTTGTTGTAATACCGGGTTTTTATGCCTATACTAAAGACGGAAATATTGTTACTTTACCCAGGGGCGGTTCTGACACTACAGGAGGGTTTGTTGCAGGAGCGCTTGATGCACTTGTATATGAAAATTATACAAACAATTTAATACGAAGAGCAAGCCCAGATGCTGTTGAAAATGCTTTGCCATTAACAGAACTTACATACAATGAAGCGCTTGAATTGGCATATACGGGTTTTGGAATATTCAAGGATGAAGCAATAGTACCTTGCATGGAAAAATCAATTCCAATTCATGTAATAAACACATTAGATCCGCAACAAAAAACAGTAATTCTTGGAGACAGAAAACCAGATGAATTTGATATCACAGGTATAGCTTACAAATCAGGTTTTGGAAGTATAAATATGAGAAAGGTATTAAGATCCAGACAAGAAGATTCAGCTTTAGCTCCTTATGTTGACAATGTAGAGTCTGGTGTATGTGAACCATGGGAGTTTCCAATCGAGCAGATAATGACGAGCGTTTCTAATGTCTCATTTTTAATACCTGGAGAAAAATTTACTGATGAAACAGTTCATGAAATAAAACGGCATTTAAAAGAAAAATTTAAACTTCATGAAAATGATATTACTGTTAGTTATAATATTTCAGTAATAGCAATTGTAGGCCAATATATGAAAGACAGTATAGGAATTAATTACAGAGTTGCTGGCGCTTTATCGTCGGCAGGCATAAGCACATCACACATAATACAAGGGGGCTCTGAACTAAGTATTCTTTATGGTATCCATGAGGCAACCCCGGATCCAATTAATGCAAAAAAAGGGGTTAATGAGATTTACAAAGAGTTTTTTGTTAATCCTGTTTTTAAAGGATTTCTTAAAGAGCAAAGAAAAAATATTTAATTATCGGTATTCCTCTACGTTAGGCATATCTATGCCAATATCATCTTTTTCCTCTTTTTTATCCTCATTGTCTGTTGGATTTTCAGAGCCTGCGCTTCCAGAACCGCTGTTAAACATACTAAACATGTCAGAGCCTTCTGTTTTGCTGCTGTCATCGCTAAACATGTCAGAATTTGCAGTTTCAGAATTTCCGGTTTTAGAGCTATCAGTCGGAGCGCTGGAATCACTAAAAATATCACTTTGGCTGTTCATAACCTCTTCTCCAACCAAAGAAGAAAGCATCTTTATGACTTTCCTTAACTCCTCATGGCTGTCCTCTTTTGTGTCTATTGTAATCTTCATGTTTTCCTCTTTCTACATCATCCTTAATAACCAAGAATATAAAGTTTTCTATAATTCTACCTCAAGAATATAAATTGTTAAAATGAGTGTTTAAAGCAAAGTTTTTATAGAGTTCTATATGAAATAGGTAAAAATGGGGGTATTATAATGCGTTTTAAAGAATATTTATTAGGACATTTCAAGAAGTTAGGAATACTTATAGCAGGTGTGTTTATAATAATGATAGGAATTTCCGTATTTGGTGTTGGTATACAGATAATGAGTAGTGTTAATCTAAAAATATTAGGTATTATCATGTTCTTTGTTGGTTTAGGAATTATGTTTGCAGGAGCAGTTACTATATACTACAGTAAAGATAAGAAAATATAAAATAGGTTAATTGAGGGTGGTTGTAATGGGAAAAAAT
>DAOVKD010000149.1 GCA_030631975.1 Candidatus Woesearchaeota archaeon | reverse complement strand
CAACTATTTCTGGCAAATCATTTCTTAGAAATGGCTCACCGCCACTAATATTAAAAAAATATACATGGCCAATGCTTTTGAATATCTTTTCTATCTCATTAATCTTTAGCTCTTTTTCTTTTAGCTTTGGCCTTTCCTTATAGAGCTTCCATACATCACATGTCTTGCAGCGCGACTGGCACATATTTGTAACAGAGAAAGTAAAATTGTCAGGCACTGGCGGCTTTATTAGTCCCCACATGCTCAGCTTGTACTTGATAACCTTTGGAAAAAGCTCAATAGCATAAGATAATGTTCCCATTTTAATCTTTTTATGGAATAAATTAATTAATTAATAAAGGTTTTTGTTTTGGATTTTTTAATATAATATTACCCTCTCAAATACACAAACATATTTTTAGCGCGGTTTATGTATAAACTTAATTTTAAGAAAAGGATTTGGATTGTAAAACAACTCATTCATTTTTAATTCCAATTCTCCCCCCATAATCGATTCTATTGAGAAGAATAGATATATTATTTTCAATAAAATATTCATCAACTGCTTTTTTGCAGCCTGCCCAATGACCATAATCATCTATTATTAAAACGCCATGTTTTATTAAAATGGGGTATAGGTAATTTAATTCATGTTTTGTAGGTTCATACCAATCAGTATCTAATCTTAGTATTGCAATTTTTGAAGGTATATATTTTGGGATAGTATCCTCAACTTTCCCTTTAATGAAAATTAAATTTTTTTGTGGGTATCTTGTTGAAAACAAATTCTTTTTAACTTTGGATAAAGACACAAAACACCATTTATTATGTCCTTTTTTTTGTTGTTTTTTCCATTTACTAATAGCGCTTGTACCATCCGAAATTCTACGATCTTTATCTGAAGGTTTTGACATACCTTCAAAGGTATCATAGAGATATATTTTTCTATTAGTTTCCCTCATCTTGATCAGAGTGTGGGCAATTACCATTGAACTTCCACCTTCCAAAACACCACATTCAACAAAATCACCAGGGATTTTAGAATTGACAATGTACTCAATTGCCTTATATAGTGCATACATTCTTTCTTTTGAGGTCGCAGTAAAATTTTTACATATTTTATATATCTCTTCAAATTCGGTCTCAATTGCTCTATCCATAAAAGAAATTTCATATCCTAATAAATTTACCAAAGTTTGAACAATTTTTTTAAATTTTACCATCATAATATTAAAGATTAATAAGGATTTATATACATTTCGATTCCAAATACTACTTATAGATAAAAAGACCAATCCTCAATTTCACTTAACAAATAGGACCCCAATAGCTTATAGAGTCATCACCTTACTAGTGTTTTTTTGACCATGTCCAGACCAGCAATAAGATTCCTGAAGAGACATAACGTATGAATAGTAAAATAATGTAAGCACTCATTGTAAACTCAGGCAAGACACCCAATTCAGAGAACATAAAGACAGCAGATGTTTCTCTAACCCCTAATCCAGAAATAGTTATTGGAATTAATGAAAGAATATTTGTTATAGAAGAAATTATCATTATTGTTAGTATGCTAACACTTATTTGCTGGTTGATAGCAAAGAACGCAAAACAAATCATAAGACCAAAGAACAATACCTTTACAAGCGAAAGTCCCATATTTATCAATAAGATATGTTTATAATGTTTAAAATAGCTTGAGAATGTTCTATAAAACCCGGTAAACATCTCTGAATGTTTTCTTAAGATATATTTTTTAACAATACCCCTTCCTTTTTTCCATATTATAAAAAATATTAATACAACAAAAATAAGAATTGATATACAAGTCAGTCTAATAGCAACTATTGATGGGAAAAAGATGAAAAAACCAAAAGATGCAAGTATGAAATGGACAAAAAACATTATTATCCTATCCATTAGGACAATTGCACTTGCCTTACCAATAGGTATATCCTCTTTTTTTAGGAAATAAACCAATGATAAATCACCTATGCGCCCAGGAATGAATCTTGATATTGCGTAAGTCAGCATACTATACCATACTAATTTTTTTAATCTTAGTTTTCTTAGTTTTAGTGGTGATAATAAAACCTTTATGCTGATTGATGTAATTAAAAAACTCATAAAAACAACAACTATCATAAGGGCAAGATAAAATGGATTTACTGTCAGGAGGTTTTCATAAACTTCTTTAAATCCTACTTTATAAAATAATATATATATTAATAAAACACTTACTGCAACCCTTAAAATCTGCTTAATGTATTTTTTCATCTTAACATATCATAGACAAGCCTTACATTAAATTTAGCTTTTTCCTGAAGTATTTTTGTCTTTTCCTTAAGATTTTTCTTGATTTTATCTTTATCTAAAAGGATTTTATTTATTTTCTTTATTAATATTTCATATTCTACTTTTTCTACAGGAATTGAATATTTTTCCAGTTCAAGCCTTTCGGTTAATCTCATTCCTTTCACACTGTAAGGCAGGGGTACAATAGGAATGTTCATGCTTGCTGAAAGGATTATCGCATGGAATCTCACTCCAATAACTAAATCCATCTCTCCATAAATCCCTTTTAGTTCCCGGATAGTGTATTTGTTGCTGTTGATTATAAAAGCACTTCTTTTGTGTTTCATCTTCTGAATTATTTCAGCTGAAATCTTATCATCCTGCTGTTGCTGCTCAGGAGACATCTGCATTGGAATAAAAACTATATTTGCATTAAATTTATCCACAATGTAATCTGCAGTCATCGCCAGTGTTTTTTCAAATTTTTCAAATTTAACTTGATTTCTTTTATCAATCAATCCAAACTTGACTCTGTACTTAACAGGAATTATGCTACCTGACTTGCGGTGAAAAACACGCCTTGGTACAATCGCAATTAAAGGTTTCTTATCTTTTTCTTTAATTCCATAAGATTTCAGTATTTTTTTAATGTTTGATTTATTTGCTGGCTTTAAGTCAAATGCAGGATCAACAGTTACATATATTGGTGGCTTTTTTACACCAACTTTCTTGAGAATTTCTTTTGATTCTTTATCTCTTACTGTTAT
>DAOVKD010000185.1 GCA_030631975.1 Candidatus Woesearchaeota archaeon | reverse complement strand
TAATGTGATTCCGCATATTGACTCTTTTCAAGAAAATAAATATACCAGAGAAGAGATGAAAGTGGTATGGGAAACCCGTAAGATATTTGGGGATGAAAATATTCCAATATCATGCACTTGCGTAAGAATCCCTACAATGAGAGCGCACTCAGAAAGTATTGTTGTTGAAACTAAAAAGCCAATAAACCCGGAAGAAGTAAGAAAAATATTTGAAAATACTCGTGGAATAGTCGTTAAAGACGATATTGAAAACAACATTTACCCAATGCCCTTAACATCAAGCAAACAGTATGATGTGGAAGTAGGCAGGATAAGGCAGAATCTCGTCTTTAAGGAACGTGGGCTGGAGTTTTTTGTATCAGGCGACCAGCTTCTAAAAGGAGCAGCATTAAATGCTGTTCAGATAGGCGAGCTTATAGTTAAAGAGAGGTTTAGTTAAAATCCATATTTCCCTAAACTCCAAACATATTAATTCTGCACCCTCATATAAAACGGCTTTCCGTGCACTGGCTTATCTTTTTTTGTTTTAAGATTTTCTAATTCTGATTATCACTATTTAATTTTTTTCATGTCAAAAACCACCCATCAGAGATGGGTGGCATGATTTCATCAGCTTCATATTCAGTGGTTTTTGATGTCCCAGAGGGATACAAAAAATAAAGTGTTTTTTCGTACTCAAAATTCCACTTATTGGTGGGTTGTTTTTGAGCACACAAAATTCCATGCAATGTAATTGTTATGCTTAAACCACCCATCATGAGATAAGTGGAATTTTGTTGTTTCAAAAACCTGCATTCAAAAATAATTTTTACAAAATATTTATATAAACAAAACTTATTTCTAAATATTAATGGGTAAAAACAACAGTAACAATGAAAAAGAACTATTCTGGGCAGACCAATTAGCGGAAAAAATTATTAATAGGAAAAAATTTCATTATATTGATAAAAAAATTCCAAAAATTGATGTTTTTACAATAAAGACCTCTGCTTCTTTATCCGGAGTTTTGCATATTGGCAGGTTAAGCGATACAATCAGGGGAGAAACTGTTTATAGGGCATTGAAGGATATAAAAGCCAAAGCAAAATTAATTTGGGTTGCGGAAGATATGGACCCTTTAAGAAAAATCCCAAAAAATGTTTCAAAAGGATTTGAAAAGTACATTGGCATGGCTGTTACTGACATTCCAGATCCTGACGGGAATTATAAAAGTTATGCAGATAAGTATAAAGCAGAATATTTTGAGGTTTTGGATAAGTTTGTTGCGGCAAAAATGGAAAAGTTTTCCATGAGAGAAGAATACAAAAAAGGAAAATTCAACAAATACATAAAAAAAATTCTTGAAAAGGCCGATGAAATCAGAGAAATACAAAATAAGTACAGAACCAATAAACTGGGCAGGGGTTTTATTCCCTGGAAGCCAGTATGCGATAATTGCGGTAAAATTGCTACAACACAGGTCAAGGAATTTTCCAATGGCATTGTGAAGTACCACTGCAAGGATTATGATTTTGAAGCTGCTACAGCAACTGGCTGCAACCATAAAGGAGAAAATGATCCTTTGAAAGACAATGGAAAATTATTATGGAAAAGCGAATGGGCAGCGCAATGGGCGCACTGGAAGATTGCATGCGAAGGCGCAGGAAAAGAGTACCAGGTTCCAAACAGCGCTTTTTGGGTGAATGCGGAAATTGCTGAAAAGATTTTGGATTTTCCAATGCCTGAACCTATTTTTTATGAGCATTTAATGATTGACGGAGAAAAAATGTCTGCTTCTTTAGGCAATGTTATTTATCCTAAAGACTGGTTAGAGGTAGCTCCACCAGAGCTTCTGAAGTTTTTTTATAATAAAAGGATAATGAAAACAAGAAGTTTTTCATGGGAAAATCTGCCAAAACTTTATGATGATTATGATTTGCATGCGAATGTTTATCTGGAAAAAGTTAAATTAGACAATAAAAAGGAAGAGCAGCATATGAAAAGGCTCTTTGAGATAAGTAATGGCAAAGAAGCGCATCCCGCAGATATCACTTTTGCTCATGCAGCTATGGTTGTGCAAATAGGGCCAGGTGATGAAGATGTTGTAAGAAGCCTGGAAAAGACAGGGCATTATGATAAAAAAATGCATGACATAATTTTTAAAAGAATTAATAAGGCAAAAGTATGGCTTGAAAAATATGCTCCAGAAGATGTTAAGTTTACTGTGCAGGAGGAAATTCCAAAAGGCCTGAAATTAAGCAGCAAGGAAAAAGAAGCTTTGCATCTGGTTGTTAAGGCTTTGAAAGAGAAAGAATGGAAGCAAAAAAAACTGTTTGAGGAATTTTATAACATTTGCCAGAAAGTTGGAATCAAAAATACTGATTTTTTCAGGGCAGCATATAATGTTTTGCTGAGCAAGGACAGAGGCCCTAAACTATCCCCTTTTATACTCGCCCTAGGCAGGGAAAAGGTTGTTGAGTTGTTTGAGAAAGTGTAATTTTTTGGTAAAAAACGAAAGGTTTTTATATAAGTTGTTATTT
>DAOVKD010000168.1 GCA_030631975.1 Candidatus Woesearchaeota archaeon | reverse complement strand
GCCAAGTTCAAACATATTACCAAAAATAAAAACTTTTCTCCCTTTAGCATTAATATTTCTAAGTATTTCTAATGCTGCTCTGGTTGAGGCCGGGTTTGCATTATATGCATCATTTATTATAACAAGATTTTTTGTCTTTATTATTTGCATTCTCATCTCAGGAGATTTGAAGTTCCGCAAGCCGTCTCTTACAAGATTTAGATCTTTAGAAAACTGCAAAGAAACACTTGCAGCAGCTAATGCATTATACACATTATGAATTCCGAGTGTAGGCAGAGTTATTTTAACAGATCCATTTAAAAGAAACTCTGTGCCATCATGTAATAAACTAATGTCTCTAGCCATAATATCAGCCTTATTCTTTATGCCAAAGGATATAACCTTGCATTTTGTGCTGGCTTTAAGAAAGCTAAAATATTTATCATCTGCATTTAAGATTACAGTGCCTTCTTTAGCAACAAAGTCCAGCAGTTTTGCTTTTGCGTTTACAAGATTTTTAACTGTCTTGAAATACTGCATATGAGCTATGTTTATATTTGTTATAACTGCAATATCAGGACAGACAATCTCTCCAAGATTTTCCATTTCCGCATACGAACTTATCCCCACCTCAAAGATACCGGCCTCGCTATCTTTTGATAATCTAAACGCTGTAAGCGGAACCCCGACTTGATTATTATAGTTCCCTATTGTCCCTGTTATTCTGAGCTTCTGAGAGAGTATGCTTTCTGTCATATCCTTAACAGTGGTCTTCCCATTACTGCCTGTAATACCAATAATCGGGATATCAAATTTTAGCCTATAATATTTCGCTAAATTCTGAAGAGTTTTAAGAGTATTGTTTGCTTTGATAATAAAAGCAGAGGATAAAGTTTTGAGAGGAGAATGCAGGCTGGAAAGAATAATTCCTGATGCGCCGCTTTTTATAGCATCTTTAATAAAATCGTGGCCATCGAAATTATCTCCCTTAATTGCAATAAATAAGTCACCTTTTTTTATACTGCGGGAGTCTATTGATATGCCTTTGATCTGAAAAGTTGGGTCACCTTTAACGAGCTGTCCTTTAGTAGCTCCTATTATCTCGTTTACATACAATGATTCCATACTGACACTCTACTACATTTCGGAAATTTAATAAATATTTTTTCGGGTCTGTTTTATTTCTTGATTGGTATATCTTCCCATATTAAAAGCACTTATGAATTTTAATTGACAAATAATAATTTTTTGTTGACAAATAGGAAACTATGTTGCAATATATGCAATAATGAAAGAAATCGATTTGATAACAATAGGGCTGCAGATCCGACACATTAGAAAATATAAAAATTTGAGTCTGCAGGAAATAGCAAATAGAACTGGTCTTTCAAAAAGCCTTATATCTAAAGTAGAAAATTTTAGAACCATTCCATCTTTGCCGGTTTTGTTAAGGATATCAAATGCCCTGAATGTTGATATGGCTGAACTTGTTAAGGGGATAAATAAAAAACACAAGCAATCGTATATTATTGTAAGAAAAAATGAGAGAAAAATAATTGAAAGAGAAAACGCCCGAGGATTTATATACGAATCATTAATAATAACGGAAAATAAAAAAACTTCATTGTTTGAATCCTTTATTTTAACCTTAGAAAAAGGGGCAAAAAGAAAACCTGTTTCAACTGATGGGAACGAGTTCCTTTTTATATTGGATGGGAAAATAGAATTTGAATATGGGAAAAAGAAAATACTTTTAAGAAAAGGGGATTCAATATTCTTTGATGGCAGAATTCCCCATGTGCCTAGAAATATAGGGCAGGGCGAAGCAAAAATTCTGGCAGTCTATCTGTTAAATTAAATGAATATGGTTATTTTATTTGCGATTGGCAGCCTGTTGTTTGCTGCGTTGAATGATTTAGTATTTAAATTCTATGCGCGAAAGCAGCGTTCCAGGGGCATTTATGTGGCTGTTATCGGAATGGTCTGGGCATCTGTATTTATGATAACTGCAAAAAAATTTGGCTGTAGCGAGAATTTCAGTATTACTTTAATGTGGGGATTAATATCAGGATTATTCTCTGTTTTTGCCAACATCATGCTTATTGAAAGCATGACAAACAGCGAGGTAGGTATATGCGCTACTATCTATCGACTTAATCTTGTGCCTGCAGTGCTTTTTGCCTTTATCTTTTTAAAAGAGAATATTTCTCTGTGGAAGATTATTGGCATTCTGTGCGCATTGGTATCAGTTCTCGCTTTTATGCCAGCATCAGAGCATAGATATAATATTAAGAACAAATACTCAGGATTCTTTCTTGTAATAGTTGCAAGCCTTTTACGTGCAGGTATGGGGCTCTCTTACAAATATGGATTATCGCAAGGCGCTGACAAGTATTATCTTCTGGCAATTAATGGCGGTATCTGGATAATTGGTGGATTGGCATACCTGATAATAAAAGAAAGAAAATCCCTGCACATGCAAAAAAAGACCTTTACCTACGGGATAATCTCAGGAATACTGGTATGCGGTATTGTCTTTTTTATGGCAACAGCGCTGCAATATGGGGATGCAAGTATTGTCCTGCCAATAACCCAACTCAGTTTTATTGCAACAAGCATTATTGGAGTATTTGTTTTAAAGGAATCATTTAATATGAAAAAGACCATAGGGCTTTGCAGCGGTGTTCTGTGCATCCTTTTCATGACAATAAGAAACTGAGGAGAAAT
>DAOVKD010000075.1 GCA_030631975.1 Candidatus Woesearchaeota archaeon | reverse complement strand
TACATGATGCATTAGACAATAGAACACCTGAAGAAGTCTATTTGGAGAATCTGTAACCTAATTTCGGAATTGTCACCATATTTTGGAATTAGACGTTTTGTCGACAATAAGTTAGCTAATAATTTCGAAATTAGGCGACAAATCAAGGATGCCCGTGGTGTGGTGTTTGATTTATAAACTTTATAAATGAATTTTGGGTTAGAAAGTGTCACCTTATTTTGGAATTATACAAAAATATTTTTGTATTTATCTTATTTTTTCTTTTTGTAGTTTTTGAACAACACTTGGATCTGCTAAAGCTGCTATGTTTCCGTATTCACTGCTGCCCTGGGCGATTGCCTTAAGAATTCTACGCATTATCTTACCGGACCTTGTTTTTGGCAGATCGTCTGCAAACTGTATTTTTTCTGGTTTTGCTATTGGCCCTATATGCTGGGAAACATGCTTTCTTAATGTTTCCTTTAATTCTTCACTTTTTGTGTTTCCCTTTTTCAATACTATGAATGCATAAATTGCGTTGCCTTTTATTTTGTGGGGGTATGGAACAACAGCTGCTTCTGCAACAGCTTTATGGCTTACTAAAGAACTTTCCACTTCTGCGCTTCCAATCCTATGACCTGCAACCTTTATCACATCATCAGTCCGGCCCATAATCCAGAAGTACCCATCTTTGTCAATTTTTGCATTATCTCCTGTTAAATAAACTCCAAACTTATCAAAATATTTCTTTTTGTATTTGCCAGGGTTTCTCCAGACTGTTCTTAACATTCCAGGCCATGGTTTTCTAACAACAAGGTAACCTCCTTCATCAGTCTTTGTCTTGCTTCCATCTTCTTTTAAAATATCTGGTTCTATTCCAAAAAATGGTTTTGTTGCAGAGCCTGGCTTCAATGGAGTGGCTCCTGGTAAAGGAGAAATTAAAATTCCTCCGGTTTCGGTCTGCCACCAAGTGTCTACAATAGGGCATTTTTTCTTTCCAATAACTTTATAGTACCATAACCATGCTTCTGGGTTTATTGGTTCTCCTACTGTTCCCAGCAATCTTAGGCTGCTTAAGCTGCATTTTTTTGGCCAACTATCCCCTTCTTTTGCCAACGCTCTTATTGCAGTCGGCGCTGTATAGAATATTGTTGCTTTATATTTATCAATTATCCTCCAGAACCTGTCTGGTTCTGGATATAGGGGGGAGCCTTCATATATTATAACAGTAGCGGCAATTGATAACGGACCATAGACAATATAACTGTGTCCGGTGATCCATCCAATATCCGCTGTACAAAAATAGATATCCTTATCTTTTATATCAAAAATCCACTTAAAGGTTTGATATACATAAAGAAGGTACCCCGCCTGTGTATGCAGGATTCCTTTTGGTTTTCCTGTTGTTCCGCTTGTATAAAGAATGAATAATGGATCCTCTGAGCCCATGCTTTCCGGTTCACAAAAATCCTTTATGTGTTTTTCATTAATTAATTTATGATACCAATAATCCCTTCCTTTTTTCATTTTAATTTTTTTACTGGATCTTTTGACAACAATAACTTTTTTTATAGTCTGGCATTCTTTAACAGCTTTGTCAGCATTGTCTTTTAGAGGATATATTTTTCCATTTCTGAAGCTGCCATCTGCTGTTATCAGGAGTTCTGCCTTTGAATCCTGAATGCGGTCCTTTAATGCATCAGAACTATAGCCGCCAAACACAACAGAGTGTATGGCTCCTATTCTTGCGCATGCAAGCATTGCTATTGGAAGCTCTGGAATCATTGGAAGATATATTTCAACAACATGGCTTTTCCTGATTCCATGATTCTTTAGAACGTTAGCAAATTTGCATACTTCTTTCAATAATTGTTCATAAGTGTATGTTTTGTTTTTTCCAGATTCGGGCTCCCATATTAATGCTGTTTTGTCCTTGTTTTTTTTAATGTTCCTGTCCAGGCAATTGTAGGCTGCATTCAATTGGCCGTGTTCAAACCATTTGAAAAATCCTTTGTTGTTTCTAAGAACGGTTTTCCATTTCTTAAACCAGTCCAATTGTGATGCTCTTTCCGCCCAAAATGCTTCTGGGTTTTTAATTGAGCGCCTGTAAAGTTTTTCATATTCCCGCATGTTTTTTATATGGGCATTTTTACTGAAATTCTTTGGTGGATAAAAAATCCTGTTCTCTTTTAGAATTGAGGTTATGTAATTGCTGGGCATAGTCTATGCTTTTTAATATCAAATTTAAAAACTTTTTGTCAATAATCAAGTTTAAACCTTAAAATAGCCGCAATTCCTCCCAAGCCATCTAGTTTTCTGCCTGCTTCGTGTTCTGAACTTATTATCAAAATGTCACCTTGTGTATTATCAACTGTTTTCATGGTTTCTTCTATCTCTTCATATTTGTTTTCAATTCTTTTTTGCTGTATAAAACTGTCTGTTATCAATAATGTTCTTACAGCTCCTGCTATGGCTGCATTTTTTGTTTCTTTTAAGCCATAGGACGCTAAATTGTTTTTTGATATTTCTGCAAAAAGCTCTTCAACATATTTAAACTCGCGGGCTATGCGGTCATGTTTTAATGCATTTTCTGTTTCCGGCCTCTTTAATACCTCGTTTATTGCGTTTTCTCCGACAGAGGAACATGTTGCTAATATTACTTTGCTCTTAATATTTTCATCGCTAAGCTCTTTCATTAATTCCTCCTTCCAAAATGCCGGGCTTGCAATTATAATCCTGCTTAGACTGTATCGTTCGTTGTATTCCTGCAGCTGCCTGATTATTTCCTTGTAAAAATTAGTTTCTTTTTGCTTTATGTCTGCTTTTTTTGCAACTCTTCCTTTAATCTTTGCAAGCAGCTGATAACCATATTTTTTCATTAATGCAAAATGAGCTTCCTCGCGGTCATGCACGCAAATCAATATTTTTGTTGGACTTTCCCGGCTTGCTTCCTTTAGTTTATTTATCTGGAATTTTAGCCATTTTTGTTTGATTATTGTGATGATAGAATTTTCTTCAGCATTAAATGTATGGTGCGAGCCTAAAGGGACATCTTCTGGGCCTTCTTTTACCAAACCAGAAATCCTTAATATGTTAGAGGTTTTGCTGAACTCAATTTTCTCAACCTGTATAAGCAGGAAGACAGGTTTTTTTGCTGTTTTTTGTTTTCTTTGCGTCTCTTCTCCTAGTTTTATCTTTCTGAGAGTTTTTCCTTTAATAAAGTCGTTTTTCTCTATTATCTGGTTTAGATGCCACAGATCATCCAGATTTTCAACTTTTATCTTGACTTCGCCTTTTTTAAGGTCAGAATAAATAAGCTTCATTGTGTTATTTGTTTATTTTTTAGATTAAACTCTTTTTTTGTTTAATTTCAACTACTCTCCAGCGTATAATCAAAACATTTATACAATGAAAATCAAGGTTTGCATTAGATCTTTAAGTATAAATGTCCGAAAATGTAACATTTTCGATACATTTATATATTAAACTATTCATTTTTTACACAAAGGTAGCTAAAAATATTAAAACAACAAAATTCCACTTATCCTATGATAAGTGGTTTAGGTGTAACAAACACATAGCATGGAATTTTGAGTACGAAAAAAACATTTTACGTTTTTTGTATCCCTCTGTGATACGAAAGAATGATACGCATTTTTTGTATCCCTCTGGGACATCAAAAACCACTGAATGTTTGGCTAATGAAATTATGCCACCCACCTCTGATGGGTGGTTTTTGACAGGTGATAATTGTTGAGAAAAGCCCAGGGAGGTGTTAATGCAGCAGTATTAGTAGCTGTTATTGCGGGTTTGATTATTTTATATATACTGTTTCTTCCGGAATCAGAGAGAGAAGCATTGCTTGAGGATAAGGATGTAAAAAAAATAACTAAGGATGGCAATGATGAGGATGAAGATATATTATTAAGGGAATTTCCTGGAAGGCTTGATACTGTTGAAGGTGTATTAGACAAGAATATCCCCAACGTATATTTATTTGAAAAAACAGATGCAAAGGAGCTTGAAAGAATAAACTCCTTTATTGTAAGAAACGGATGGTTTGATAAAAAAGACAGGACTGTTAGCTTTAGCATAGATGATTTAGAAAATACTGATGATGTTATAATGTCTTTTAAAGCCAGGAAGCACGAGGGCATATTAACAATTAAGCTGAATAATGAAATTGTATACGAGAACGATATTGCCGGAGAAACTGTTGCGCCAATAAGATTAAATAAAAATTTGCTTATGAATGAGAACACTTTTGAGTTCAGCGTTTCTTCTGTTGGTTTTAGGTTCTGGAAAACAAACGAATACAGCCTTGATGACATGAAAATAGTGGGGGATATAACTGACAAGAGCAAGCAGGAGAGCAGGAATGTATTTACACTAACCGGGGAGGAATTATTCAATATAGAGAGAGCTAATTTGAGGTTTGTTCCATATTGCGGGAGTGTTGCCAGTGTAGGTGTTCTGGATGTTTTCATAAACAACAGAGAAGTATTTTCGGCTGTTCCTGTTTGTGAAGATCCCTATAGACAGCCAATACCTATAGGGGTTTTGAATGCAGGGGAAAACAAGATAATTTTCAGGACCAACAAAGGCAGCTATAGTGTAGAGCAAATTAAAGTGGAATTTGTAGAAAAAGAAGTTAGAACAAATGTTTACTATTTTGAGGTAAACCAGAGTGTGATAGATGATATTGAAGATGAGGAAATAGATGTT
>DAOVKD010000005.1 GCA_030631975.1 Candidatus Woesearchaeota archaeon | reverse complement strand
GGGGTTTTGATAAATTCAGGTGATTTTGACGGCATGAGCAGCAGGGATGCGGCTGATGAAATTACCAATTCTTTGAGGAAAAAAGGTCTTGGCAAAAAAACCGTGAAGTACAAGCTCCGGGACTGGCTTATTTCCAGGCAAAGATTCTGGGGGTGTCCAATTCCGGCAGTATATTGCGGCAAATGCGGCGCAGTTCCTGTTTCTGAGAAAGATCTTCCAGTAAAACTTCCAGAAAACTACAAGTTTGCAATTGGCAAAGGAAATCCTTTAAAGCGCTGCAAGGAGTTTGTAAACACAAAATGCCCAAAGTGCGGTGGGAAAGCAAGAAGAGAGACGGATACAATGGATACTTTTGTTGATTCCTCATGGTATTTCCTGAGGTATTGCGATGCTAAAAACAACAAGGAAATTTTTGATAAGAAGAAGGCTGCTTACTGGATGCCTGTTGACATGTACATAGGCGGGAAAGAGCATGCAACAATGCATTTGATTTACTTTAGATTCTTTACAAAATTTCTAAGGGATATAGGCTTATTGAAAATTGACGAACCAGCATTGAACCTTTTTAACCAGGGAATGCTGCACAAAAATGGCGTGGTAATGAGCAAAAGCAAAGGAAATGTTATTACGCAGGATGAGATCGCTGAAAAATATGGGATTGATACTGCAAGATTCTTTTTGCTGTTTGTATCAGGCCCTGACAAGGATATGGAATGGGATGACAAAGCAATATTGGGGAGCTACAGGTTTCTGAATAAGGTTATGAGTTTGTGTGAAAAAAAGATTGTAGGCGGCAAAGACGCAAAAATGGAAAGCAAGACGCACAAAACAATAAAGCTTGTTACAGAGAATATTGAAAATTTCAAATTCAATATTGCGCTGGTATATTTAATGGAGTTTGTAAACTATCTGAGCTCAAAAAATGAGGTAATGAAAAAGAGCTTAGAGGCGGCTGCGCTTTTGCTGAATCCTTTTACACCTCATTTAAGTGAGGAGCTGTGGGAGAAAACCGGGAATAAGCAATTTGCGAGCATGCAAAAATGGCCGGAATATGATGAGAAAAAGATTGACAAAAAAATTGACGCAGAAGATGACTTAACGCAAAACACAATCTCTGACATAATAGCTGTGATGAAGCTTGCGAAGGTTGAAAAGCCAGTGAAAATAAAGCTGTTTACAGCAGAAAAATGGAAATATAATTTTTTCAAGAAACTGAAAAAAGAGATGGAAAAAACAAGGAATGTTGGAGAGCTGATCAAGGCTGTTATGGTTAAAGAGCATGGCAGGGATATTTCTGCCTTAGTTCCAAAACTTGTTAAGGATGCAAAAAAGATTCCAGAAGTTGTTATTGAGAATGAGGCAGAGGTTCTTAATGAAAACAAAAAGGCAATTGAAAAAGAGTTTGACTGCAAAGTTGAGATAGTGAAGGCAGAGCAAACACAAGAGGAAAAGGCAAAACAGGCAATCCCTGGCAAGGTTGCTATTCTGGTTGAGTGATTATTGACAATGAGATGGATGTTAAGGTCAAAAATTCATAAAGCAATTGTAACTGAGGCTAATGTAGATTATATTGGAAGCATCACTATTGATGGGGATTTGATGGAGAAAGCTGGTTTTTGGCCAGGAGAAAAAGTTTTGGTTTCGAGCAATACAACTGGCGCAAGATTAGAGACTTATGCAATAGCTGGTGAAAAAGGTTCCGGGGTTATTTGCATGAATGGCGGCGCCGCTCATTTGATTAAGGCTGGAGAAGAGATAATTGTTATGGGTTTTGAACTGACTGACAAGCCAATCAAGGAAAAAAACATACTTGTTGATAAGAACAATAAATTTGTAAGGTTTCTATAAAATATGAAAATCATAGTTCTTGGCGCGGGCGCTATTGGAAGCCTATACGGGGCAAAATTATCAAAGGTCTGTGATGTTACATTAATTGCCAGGCAGAATCATGCTGATGAAATAAATAAAAATGGGTTAAAGGTTACGGGACTGGAAAATAACGCGTATAAATTAAGAGCGATAACAAAAATTGAGAAAATAGGGGACAATACATTAATATTACTGACTACAAAGATGTATGACAGCAGGGAGGCTGTTGAGGGCATTAAAAATCTGGTTAAAAAAGATACAATAATTTTATGCCTTCAGAACGGGCTTTACAGCGAGGATATTGTAAAAGATGTTATTGGGGATAAATGCCTTGTTTTGCGAGGGATTAGCAATGTTGGAGCGGCTTTTTTGAAACCTGGCGCGGTGCAATATAATACACACGACTATACTGTTATTGAGAAAAGCAGGATAAGTGATGATCTTGCAGAGCGGTTTAGGAAATGCGGTTTTGAATGTGATGTTTCTGAAAACATTAAGTATGAAGAATGGAAAAAATTAATAATAAATTGTTTGATTAATCCTATTTCTGTAATACTTGGAAAGAAAAATATGGCAGTAGCTGATGAAAAGCTAAATCCGTTAAAAAAACTTATTGCGGATGAATGCTTAAAAGTATCTGAAAAAGACGGAATAAAGCTTGACATTGATTTTGTTAAAATGGTGAATGAGATGATTAAAGACTCAGGAAATATGTCTTCAATGCAGCAGGATATAATTAAAGGCAGGAAGACAGAAATTGACTATTTAAACGGCGCTGTTGTTGAGCTCGGCAGAAAATACAGGATTAAATGCCCGGTTAATGGGGGTTTGGTTATGATAGTGAAGGAGATGGAAAAAGGCGGCAGCATATAACCCAATTATCGAAGAGTTTAAATAATTCTTTAATAAAATGAGCATGCATTAATGAGAGCAGAAGATATGATTTGTAGTAAAAAGTGTGAAGAAATATTTAAAGAAACTTGGAAAAATGCAGATAAAAATTGCAAATGCGGAAAAGAAGCAACAATCCATTTTGATGATTACAAAACTAAAACTGTAAAATCTTTTTGTGAAGGATGTTTCTATAGAGAAAATCAAGGATAAACTATAACAGTTAAAATATCTTTTGAACTTCCCCATCCCACAAAACCATTTTAAATATTGGTTTTGGGTACAATCCAATAACAACATTTCTTGTCCTATTCTTCTCTTTTTTAGCCCAGATGGTCAAATATTTAACAAATGGTTTCTTAGATTCGTTCAATAGTTTCTCAATAATCTTTTGTGGGTTGTCTTCATTGCTAACTATGTACTTTGTATTAATAGCTTTTCGTATAAAGTCTACTTTTGGATTATCAAATTTATCTAAATGGGATTTTATATGTTTGGGTCGTCTTATCGACATCTTTTTCTCTGGATTATCTCTATAAAAAAGATAGACATCAAAATCATTAACACCATATTTACCATTAAGATAATGTAAAGCAGCCCCTTGTCCCAATACAATAGCCAGAAGATTGTTTTTGTAGAAAGATTCATACTCTGGTTTTCTTTTGAAGAAAGCTTCATGCTCCTCTAAAGCAAGTTTCAATAACTCATTTAAATCCTGCTCGGTAATTGGTTCAAATGAACGTGGCATATTAACTTATCTTATATAGAACTCTATAAAAAGTTTGCTTTAACTGTCTTATTCCAAAGCTTTGGAAAGTTTCTGACACCTTTTAATTCTAAGCTTTCAGAACCTAAAATCAACAAGTTCGTCTAATTGGTGTTTCCCATACGTAAAGCGAACCCCACTTCGTAATAACTACCGACGACAAAGAGGCACATATCTATAAAAGTCATTTATTTTTTAGGCTCATAAAAGATTATTGTATCAATTTTTTTATTGATTTGAGTTTTTTCATCAATTGTACATTTAATTTTTGTTTTAAACTCCCTACTCCCATCAATTTTAACAGAAAACATTATATTTTTTGATTTATAATTAAATTGTCTGTGGAATATTAAATATCCTTTTTCAACTAATCTAATAAGCTTATCATATTTTGAAGCTTTTCTTTCTAAATTTCTTAGTAATAGATAAAGCTCTTTTTTGTGTTCTGTGTAATAATCTTCAGATATTATCTCTTTGATAGCTAGGATTATATAAGATACCAAAGTCCAAAATAGAGCTTTACTCTGAAGAGTTAAAAGTGGATTAAAACTTGCTCTATTAATTACCGTACCACTGTCAGAATTGATTGAATTCATTTGATATTTACGAGAATGAGTTGAGGAACATAGTTGATTATAAAGATTTTTTAACTTTAATTTTTTAATTACTATATTGTCCACTTTTTTCAACTCATCTATCTTTTCACCAGAATTTACAATTCCAAATTCTCCTTTTTTCCAAGAAATAAAAGTCTTGTCTTTGACTTGGCCATATTTTAGAAATATTAATATGACTAAAAGTTCTAATGCAGTCCTTAGGATTCCTTGAGATTGTTTGATAAATCCATGATTAAAACAATGGAAAAAAGCCAATAAATCGTCGAATATTTCCTCCGTTATGTATCCCACGTTTAAATCAACGTCTTCAAAAATATCAACAGAAATAGCATGAGGCGTTGGAGAAAAATTTACTGTTTTACAAGAGTTGTGCCACATTAATATTGGGAATAGACTATCAGCTTCCAATAAAAAATCATAGATTTCTTTAAATAAGCTAGGATAGACATAATAATACTTATCCTTCATGCCTTTTCTTAGATTGGGTATGCTTTTTTCCTTCATTTACCTAAATTTAATTGATTTTATTATTTAATTATACCCTTATTTTTTGTTGGGTTTAATTTCCTATCTAAATAATTAACTAGTATTTTTCCAACATATAGGGAACTCAATAAGAACTCATTTTTATTTTCTACCTCTTCAAAAAAGTACCAGAATTGTTTGGTTAGATTATGCTGGGCTTGATTAGCAATTAACAAAAATAGTTCTAAATATTTAATGTATATTGTAGACAATATAGTTTTACTGCATAGAAAATTAAAGATTGATTGTAATTTATCGTTTTTTGTATAATCATATTCTAATTTTTCTTTTTTAATTAATTCTTTACACATACTATCTATTAAAATTCTCATGAGCCTTATAGCATCAAAATATTCTTTTAAATTTATGTGGTGGGCAATTTTTTCCCCTTCATGTTTGAAACTAGAAATAAATTCTAAATCATTAAAATTAAAGTCAATTTTGTCTAGATTGACATTAAAGAATCTGCAAAATAGGTCTAAATCCTCATTTAATTCTATAATTTTAACATTATAACATTCTTTAACTGCTTCTATCTCTTTTTTTATTATTCCTTCTGAAATCCAACCACCACCAGAATCTAAACTACCACAATAAGGGTAAATTATCCATTCATTATTCTTAAAATCAAAGATACCATAACTAAAAGCCCTATAATAGTCATCTTCCCTTATATGCATTATTTTTAGAACATAAATTATTTTAGGGTTCTGTGATAGCAACCCCCTTAAATCCCTCACAAATGAGTTTGAACCATGAGGGGATACTCCATAGTCACTTCCAATTTTAAATCCATATTTATTAACATAATATTCTAATTTGTTTTTTTTACTATTCAGTTCTGCTAAGCATTTATCAATCCATCTTTCACTAAATGTCTCATTTTTATTATGTATAGAAAAATAATGTACAATTGGAGAATTTATATCTTTTATTTCTAAAGAAACTTCTGGAAACCCTTCATAACAATCCAACGTGATACTAAAATTTATTGGTTCTTCAAGACATACTATGGTTGCAGATACGTATTCTTTAGAATTATCTTTAAAGTCAACTTTATTAAAATCTACACCTAATTTGTTACATAAAAAATTTATTGTTGGTAAATATCTAGTACAATCTTCTTTCTTAGGCATTTTAAGAGTATTAATACTAAACAATTTAAATTTTTTTGGTTATTTTACATCTTTTTGTTAGAATAAATCTAAAACATTTCTCATGATATAAATCCAAACAAAAGCCTGTAATCCATAATATATTGTTATTAATATAAAAGCAACTGCATCTTGATCCTTATATGATACTGCTCCATCAATATACATAGCCAACATATAAAATAAGTCTTCCAAAAGCCAAACTCCAGCAGAAGTAAAAATAATCCAATAACAAATAATACGGAGATGCTCCACATCTACATTTTTAAATTCAACAATAAAGGATAATATGAGTATTATGCCGAATGTGTATAAGAATACTTTATAGTATTTATTCAATTTTAAATTTTTAAAAAATTCTGGAGTTTTTGACATAATCTAATTATGTTATGCTTATGAATTTAAATTTTCCTATTCTCATTCTTTTTGTCTCTAAACTTTACCCCACTCCGCACTTTTCTATTACTGTGCCTCTTTGTCTTAGAACGATATACGAACTACGCTTTTAGTGGGGTACCCTCAACCCATCAAAGGGTTTCGGTTCGCTTTACAAATATTACTCGTTCTTTCGGGCATCAAAGCCCTCAAGAACTGCGTCATACTTCGGGAAACAGGAATTATGCGGTTCCGTCGCTTTCGGCATCAAAGCTCGAAAGCTCCTCCACCCAAATTCAATTTTCAGCACGAGTCTCAGATTAATCGAGCCTCGTGGAAAATTGAACTTCGCATAATTCCGAGGTTATACGTAATTTTTAAGCCACCTTCTCGTCGGTAAACTCCTCAAAATTTCTCGATGAAAATTCTAAAAACCATCAAAGCTTTTTAGAACAATCGATTAATTATAAATTAATCTGCAAAATTTGGGGCAAATATTAAATACTTCAATCATGTTTATTATGTATAATGGAAGGTTTATTCAAAAAAATATTAAATACATGTAAAGAGTATAAAGTAAATATAATATTAGCATCATTTTTTATTTTAGCTTTTATTATTTATCTATCTAGTAACAGTTATTCTGATTTTATTGCTTTTTACACTGATTGGAAGAGTGTACTTTATTTGATGTCTGTACCTTTTATTTCAATTGTCATTCTCAAATTTGTTTTAGATGAAAAACATATCGAAAAAGAAGTAACCAAAGATTCTACTTTTATTTTG
Organism: Candidatus Woesearchaeota archaeon; assembly: GCA_030631975.1. Lineage (GTDB taxonomy): Archaea > Nanobdellota > Nanobdellia > Woesearchaeales > GW2011-AR4 > JACPJP01. The sequence continues at coordinate 6,849 of DAOVKD010000005.1, read as the reverse complement.
ATTGGAGTACTTACAGTAATCACATTAATCTTGACACTTTTTAATCCAACAACATACGAAGAAGTGATATATCATGGCATTGATATGGAAGTTGAGGAAGTTCGTTCTGATTTATTGGAACAAAAACAAATTCATTACCCCATGATGTATCTTATAGTTTCTGCTTTAATCTCTTTTTTGTCTAAACATAAAAAAGTTAAAGCAACATTTGTATTGAGTAGCCTAATACTGATGTTTGTCATATTTGTTGACATTATGAATTTTAAAGAATCTTTTGTAATCTCAATGGGTAGAGGATATCTAATCGCAAATTGGGATATTGTCGGTAGCGGAATAAAAGCTACAGTTCAAAGAATTCTGAAAGTTATCCTCCCATTATGTTTTTTATATATAACTTATCAATTGATAGGTAAGAACAAATTGTAATTTGCCCCAAATTTTCTGTTTTCTTCGAGAAAGCAAGGGCTAACGCCGAAAATGCTAATTGTTACTGCCTTCGCTTAACGCCATAAAGAAAAAACTAAAGACGACAAAATTAAAACTTTGTCTAACCAGCGTTAAACGGTTACGCTTCGCTTCACCCAAATTTTTGATTACTTTATAGAAAACTCTATTAAAACCGAAAAAGTTATAATTTCTTCAATGAATCCCTTATTATAAGTGATAAATATGGATTATGTTACACCAAAATTAGATGAAACTGCTTTCCATTGCCCTTATTGTAATAGTTATGCACACCAACATTGGTCAGGATTGTACATCCAAAATGAAGATTCATATTATAATGACCAAAATGATTTCAAAATTTCAAAATGTAAACGCTGTAAAAATCTTACATTATGGTTTTCTGATAAGATTATATATCCAGATTTTTCAGGGATACCTCCTCCAAACCAAGATTTAAATGAGGATATAAAAAGAGACTATCTCGAAGCAGGAAGTATAGTCCATAAGTCTCCAAGAGGTGCTTCTGCTTTATTACGACTGGCCATACAAAAATTGTGTGTTCAATTAGGAGAATCTGGGGAGAATCTTAATGATGACATTGGCAACCTTGTTAAAAAGGGTTTATCACCAACAATCCAACAAGCATTAGATAGTGTTAGAGTTATTGGAAATGAAGCTGTTCATCCAGGAGAATTGGATTTGGAAAATAATAAAGAAATTACAATTAAATTATTTAATTTAATAAATATTATTGCTCAAGTCATGATTACTCAACCTAAAGAAATTAAAGAGATTTATGAGAGTTTACCTGATAAAAAGGTTAATGGAATTGGTAAACGAGATAATAAATAATATAATAAAGGCTAATCTTACTCTTTAGAACTCTAGTCTGCCTTTGGCAGTTATCTATAAGGTATAAACTAATCAAAAACTACGGCAGTAACGCATTTTCGGTGGCTTAAAAACTCCGCTCACCATCAAAGGTTCGCTACGTATAACAGGAATTATGCGGTTGCGGGATGCTCGGCATCAACGCCCCTGCGTTACTCACCCAAATTCCTACGGAACTTCGCTTAATTTTATATGTTATGCGTAATTTTTTATTTGCCTTGTGGTCGATAAATCGCCAACAATTACTTGATGATAATTTATTTCCCTATACAAAGCTCAAATAAATTTTCTTTTGAGAAACGAAGAAGTCGAAAATATTTTTATCGTGTCAAAGCGTTATTACTAAAATCCAGTTTGAGTGTCAACTAATTTTATAATTATTCAGTTTGGTTGAAAATTAACTTTTAGCAGAAAAATGGACAATGGTTTCCTTTCTAACCCTGCCCGCAAGTTGAGGATTTTTATTCATAATAACTTGAACAGTGGTTTTCTTTTCATATATCTCATCAAACAGTTTTCTGAAGTTTATATCTAGAATTCTTGTAGAGTTTTCAAATAACTCATCAATCTTCTTTACTAATTCCAATGGCATAAATACATGAATAACATAGTCATCGTACACATAGAGGTCGCAATCCTGTGCTACGTCAATACCACATTTTGAGGACAGACCTATTGAGTTTTCAAATTCAACACACCATTTGTCAAGCGCAGTAGCACCTCTACATAGACCATATGTTTTTTTATTAATTCCTATAAGATGTTTGTCAAATGTCTTTTTAAGATAGAAAAGTGCCCACCAAAAATGCCTGGCATGGCCTACAGCTGTCTTGTTTGTTCTTCTTTCAAAATTTATAACAAATAAATCTGCATCTTTTATTGTATTAAAAGTTAGTATACTCGCATTTCCACTAGTTGCTATGTTGGGTATATTGCTTGAGAATGTCTTGTCTTCTTTGGCTAAATAGTTTTTCCTTACATTATTAGCAAAACCAACAATTTTATCGAGCCACTTTAAATTTATCTGGTAGTCTTTACCTTGCTTTAGTAATATACCTTCTTTTTGAAGATGTTTTAACGACTTATGCACTGCTTGATAAGTTGATCCAAATTGGTATTCTTGCTTTATCCTATTGTAAATTTTCTTAGCGCTAAGCGGCCAATGTGTAGTAAGGACATTAACGATCATGTCGGCTGCAGACTGCTTATTTTGTCCTAAAGATGGTAATTTTACTCCTATCATAAAATCAACGAATGAGTTTATATTAATAAACCTTTTGGTTTATTTCATCTTAAACCTATCTTATTTAACAATTAAGCGACTCTCAAAATAGAGAAAAGAGGTGGTTGTGGTGGTTTATGATAAAGCTGCAATTGATTATAGGAACAACTGGTTTAGTAGTCTTGTTAATGGCATTTTCTCTAAATGCGGTTGGTATTCTAAAAACAACATCGCCTTTCTACAGTATTTTTAACTCCATTGGAGCATTTTTACTAGCACTCTATGCACTTTCTATTAGAAGTTACATTTTCACAGTTCTAAATATAATATGGGGATTAGTTGGAGTAATAAAACTAATTTCCATTTTAAAGAATAAACATTAGTAGTTTTTTATTAAAATTTAAAAATTTTATTACATAATATATTGAAAAATAATAAAGCATATAAACAATGTCAACTTCAAGACAAACTATGAAAATAAACAATGCTCTTGTAGTATATACAAATCCAAAGAATAATGCGGAAAAATCAACATTGGAATTAGTAAAAAAAACATTAAAAAAATATAAAATTAATTATAAGGGCGCGCATAGGGGCAAGCTAAGCAAAAAGCTGTTTCAAAATACAGATTTGGTTGTTGCTGTTGGAGGGGATGGCACTTTTATAAGGGCTTCTCGTTTTATTTTTGATAAGACACCCGTGCTTGGAGTTAATTCAGACCCAAGGTATAAGGAGGGTTTTTTAATGGCCGCTTCTAAAAATGATCTTGAAGAGAAGTTTAAAAGTACTATGAAGGGAAAGTATAAAATAAAGAAACTCCAGAGGCTTGAGGCATACATAAATGATAAAAAAATCAGCGAGCTTGCGCTGAATGAGTTCTATATAGCATCTGAGAAGCCGTACCATACAGCAATATATTTTCTTAGTGTAAGGGGAAAAAGAGAAAGACAGAAGAGCAGCGGTATTTTGATTTCAACTGCAACAGGCAGCAATGCGTGGATAAAAAGCGCTGGCGGAAAAATCCTGCCTTTAGAAAAGCGTAAATTTGAATACCTAATAAGGGAGCCATACTATGGAAGGACCTGCGCAAGGTGCGATTTATTCAGGGGAATCCTAAACAAAGATGAAAAGATAGAAATTACATTTGAGGTTGGGAATGGCATTTTGATTGCGGATTCTTTGAGCAGCGAGCATAAATTTAAAGCAAGGAATAAGGTTGTGGTCAGGATGTCAAAAAAACCTTTATACTGCATCTCATTTAATGATAGCCCATATAAGATTTAAACTTGGAAAAGATTCTGTTCCTTAAAAAGCTTAATGTTCCGCTAAGAGGCCCATAAAAGATTGTACCTTCATAGCTTGTTTTGTTCTGTTTTATGGCTCTTCTTAAATTGCCGTCAAAAATCGTATATGCCCTGCCTACATCGAACTTGAAGTGGGCATCTGAACCACCAATTCCGGCTATATCCAGTTTTTTTGCCAGTTTTTGCGCTTTTTTGTTGTCACATGGAAAAAGCATTCTCGCGTTAAAGCATTCTACAGCATCAATTTTATTTTTAATTTTTTCTATAGGATATCTGAACCTAAGAGTCGGGTTTATAGATATTCTAAAAGGGTGAGCAACGGCTATTAAGCCACCTTGCGCTTTAACTTCATCAATGACAGAAAAAAGATCCCGGGATTTTATTTCTTCCTGCAAATAATAGGTGAGGACATCACCATAGTTTGTCCGCACTTCATCTCCAATAATAACCTCGAAATCCTTGTCCTTGTTCAGTTTTTTTACTTTAAGGGCTCCTTTTATGCTATTGTGGTCTGTAACTGCAATGCCGTTCATGCCTTTTCTTTTTGCAAGTTTAAGCAGTATTTCCGGCTTGAGGCTGCTGCAAGGAGAGTAATGAGTGTGATTGTGCAAGTCGTATTTCATTCTCTTATGCAGGGATTTTGAGGTCATTTTTCCTGAAAGAATAATAAAGTATTTAAATGTTTTTCAGTTATCATCTCATTATTGTTGTTACAAAAATGGAGCAAGAAACAATTTTTAATTTTTCTAATTCTGTGACTTTTGCCAGAATTATTCTGGTTTTTGTTATTGCATACCTGCTTTTGCTGGGAAATACTAAGATTTATTTAATTTCGTCAGTTTTAATTTTTATTCTTATAGTCCTGGATGGCGTTGACGGGATTGTTGCAAGAAAATTAAACTCTGTTACAGAATTCGGCGGAGCGCTTGATATTGTTGGTGACAGGATAGTGGAAAATGTTTTATGGCTCACATTTGCATTTACAGAGGTGATACCCTTATGGATCCCTATTGTTGTGCTTACCAGGAGTTTCATAACAGATGGTTTCAGAAGCTACGCTTTGTCAAAAGGAAAAACTGCTTTTGGAAAGAAGTCAATGATGAGGGGCAGCATAGGAATATTTTTTGTTTCTTCACGGTTTAGCAGGGCATTATACGGCATTGTGAAAACACTGGCTTTTATACTGCTTGCGCTCCAGTTGTATCTGGCTGGAATCTCATATGCAGGCATTGGGATTTTCAAAGGTGTTGCCTATTCAGTGGTGTTATTTACAGTTGCATTTTGCATCATAAGGGGATTTTTTACAGTTTATGATGGCTTTAAGCTTTTTACCGTCCATGGAAGTCAGTAATTATAGGGCTTAGCCGTAAGTTCTGATATAACCTCCATTAAGTCATCTGTTAGTTTTCTTAGTAGATTGCTGTTTATATTTTTTTTATAGTATTTGTTTAGATAGACTAATTTGCCTATATTTAATTTTGCTCTTTTAAGTTTTGGCATTAATTTATTTCCTGGAGCTATTTCAAATGCTCCAATAATGCCTATGGGCAGAATTGGAACATGGGCTTTAAGCGCTAACCTTACAACGCCTGTTTTTCCCCTTCTTAGGCTGCCATCCAAGCTTCTTAAACTTGTGAAAATACCTGCAATCTCCTTTTTTTTTAATAGTGATGAAAGTTCTTCCAATGCTTTTTCTTTTCCATCGTCCAAAGGAACGCATCCTGCCCAATCCTTTGCTATTTTATAGCCAAAGAAATTCCAGAAACGGCCTTTATTTACAAGAAAATGTATTTTTTTGTTTAACATAGGTATTATTATCGAGTCTATCAGGAAAGGATCCATGTAGCTTTCATGGTTAGAAGTTATGATAAAAGGCCCATTTTTCGGAATATTTTCCATACCTTTTATTTCTTTTAAAAACAGCCTTACAAGCGGGAAAAGTGTCTTTTTAAGAATAGGATAAACCACGATAGACCACCTAAATTTAAACTGTAAACAGAAAACTATATGAGGGTTATAAATTTTATGATTTTGAAAGAAGCTGCCCCATATGGGTGGAAAGTTATATATATGGGCCTGTCAATAATTTCTGAATGATTCAACCAAAAGTAAATTTAAAAAAAGAAATTGGATATGAATTCCATAAATGGAAGAATCAGCTCCTTATCGCAGATAAGATACTCATTATTCTTGTTATTCTGTTCTTTGGATTAGTCAGCCCTGACTATGTTGTGATTGCTGCATTTTTTCTTATTATTCCTTATCTTATCCTTACACAACGCAGGATTTTATTTTATCACCTGGCGGTTTCCTTTTTAGTGGCGCTTATTTGGGTGCTGATAGCAAAAAATGAATATGGATATAATCAAGATTTTCTGACATTAGCCGGCATCAATCTATTTCCGCTGTTTGCATGGGCAACAGGTTTGTTTGGGATTTATGTTATATACTCCCATTATGAGCATATTCTGAATAAACAAGGTTTTGTTCGAAAATTATTGCTGTTTACAGCCTTTTATTTTCCATTTCTTATTGGCGCTGAAACTATTGCATATCATTTTTTTGATATCCGTAACATCGCGACCGCAGCATATCAAGGGCTGCCAATATGCGATTGTATCCATGCTACACGCTGGGTACAGGCTGCTTATTTTGCAATGGGCCCAATTTTCTTTACAATATGTTCTATACTGAAGCTTGAGAACCCCCATTTTAAAATGCATAAAAAAGCAAAACATTCCAGCATTGCCTGAAAATTTTATTATCTCTTTTTTTATAATTATAGTAAATGACGCAAATTTTTGCATTCCAAAGGGTACAAACAAAGTGTTTTTTCGTATTACGAACAGACAACTATTGGTTTCCATAAGAAAACCCAGAAAAGCTGTTCAATTAGTCTGTTGCTTTTCGTTGGTTTCTGAAGGAAGCCCAGAAAACCGAGACAAAATAGTCTGTGGGTTTTCGCTGTATAAATATTTTTGTCTG
>DAOVKD010000157.1 GCA_030631975.1 Candidatus Woesearchaeota archaeon | reverse complement strand
TCATACTTCTTAATGTTATTGCATTTTATGGCGTTGAAGCGAGTGGTTTTGTTGTCGTTATTTTGGCCATATTATCCATCAGCTTAATATTGTCAATAATTTTTCCAGGCGTTTTCTTTATAGATATAAGCAATTTAACTCCGTTTTTTGCTTTTGGCACAATACCTATATTCATAACCATATTCTTTATAATAGAGTCTTTTTTTGGGTGGGAATCAGCAACCTATCTAAGCGAGGAAACTCTAAATCCTGAGAAGGTAATCCCAAGGGCTCTTGTTTGCGGAACTGTTATTGTGGGAGTTTTAGCGACATTAATAGCTTTGGTTTCCTTAGGCATTATCCCCTGGAAAGTTTTAACTTCAACTACTGCCCCTTTATCATTAGTTTTTGACCGCATTTATGGAGCTTTTGGACAGTTTTTGAACTATGGGGTTTTCATTGCCCTGGTTGGATCTGCTGCAGGGGGCATAATTACTATGCCAAGGCTTATTCTTGCCCTAGCCCGCGATAAGTTATTCATTTCCCAGTTAAGCGAGGTGCATCCAAAATATAAAACACCATACAAAGCTATCTTATTCCAGACGATAATAAGCCTGATAATCTTAGGCATGGCTTTTGGAAGATACAGAACGCTCCTTAGTTTATTGCTGCCTTTGGGCTTAATAATGTACATACTGGTTATACTGGCCATACCCATATTAAGATATAAATACCCTGATCTAAAAAGAATTTTCAAAGCCCCTTTCGCAAATATTGGCTCTATTTTAGTGGTTTTATTTTTGGCTTCGCTGATGTTTTTGTGGATCAAAGAGGAAGCAATGGCATGGCAAATATTGAAGCTTGGCTTGTCATTTGTTGCTGTTGGGATTCCAATTTATCTTCTCCTGGAGATTTACTATGATCCTGATTTTATTATAAAGGTTAATGACTCGTTAGCTTATTTTACGCTGCTTACAGAAAGATTTATACTCCCAAAAAATGTCAGAAAGGAAATACTTACTTTACTGGGAGACGTAAGAAACAGGACAGTTCTGGAATTTGGATGTTCTGTAGGAACCTTAACGCTGCATTTGGCAGAAAATGTAAAGCCAGGAGGCAGAGTTTATGCAACTGACCTGTCAAAAAAAGATCTGATAATCACAAAAAACAGGATGATAAGAAGAGGGCACGAACATGTTATTGTTATTCATGACGAACATCAGGTTAATCGCGTTCATCCGGATATACCCTATGTTGATGCCATAGTGAGTGTAGGAATGATGGGCTATATGCAGGATGTAAAGAAAATTTTGCGCGAAATGAGGGAACTAATGCCCTATGGAGGAAAAATTGTTTTTGTTGATTATGCTGATTTTTTTAAAGTGATACCAAACGTTGCATGGCTAAGCAATAACGCAGCAATCGAAAAGCTTTTTAGGGAAGTTGGTTTTTCTGTTTTTGTTACAAGAAAAAAAGGATTGTTCTGGAACTATGTCTATGTTTATGGGATTAAGTTTAGGAAAGATATACCTTATGTTTAACTTTTTTGCTATGCATTAATATAAACAATACTCTCCTCTTTTCTGATAGTATTTGCCCCATAGCTTATTGTTCCTATGACATCCGCCTGCAGAAATGAAACATATTCCTTATCAAGATACTTAACAACAAGTTCCCTATTATCAACAATTTCAATGGCGAAGCTAACTCCCTTTACTTTAGTAGGAATAGTAAAAGTTCTGCTGTAACCATCTGCCACTGACTTTGCAAGGTATATTTCATTTCTTACTAATGAGGCTATATCTTCTGCAATTTTTTGCCTTTCATTTTCCTTTGCCTCAAGTATTTTTGAAGTGATGACTGCGGTAAAGCCTAAGAATATCAAAAACATAAAGGCTATCAATACTACAAATTCTATTGCAAACTGCGCATTGTGTTTTTTTTGCGCTTTATATTTCATTGTTTGTCTTATTCTGCAGATTTTTCTATAAGAACCTCTGTTCCACCGCTTCCGTCACCAATTGATTGAATTTTTATTTTCTTTAATCCAACTCCTGCAATGCTTGATAGATCGCAATTTCCATTGTTTACGCAATCATCTGAAGTGTCATCTGATGTAAGGGGAATACCTGCAGATGAAAAGAAAACTGCTTCGGTTTCACCAATTTCGTAGCTAATCCTGAACACTAATTCTCTGTTGGCAAGAATATAAACATCAACCACATTTTTTGGCATATTTAGTTCCACTGTTATCTTGGAACCTTCTCCTGAAAAATAAACACTTTCTGCTGCATCTATAATGTTTCTGCCTATTTGATTTACCTGTACATCAACAATTTGAACATTAGACTCCGAACTGTATCGAAAGAACAAGTAGGTCGTAGGGACTATTATGCCCAGAGTTAATGCAATTATCATTAAATACTCCAATGCTGATTGTGCTTTTGCTGTTATCATGGTGAGCTTACAACTGCATTTATTTTTCCATTTACTATGTGCTCAGGACGACCTGTTGTGGCAGGAGCGCAGTATGTAATAGTAATTTTTGCTTCTGCTCTTTCACCGACAATAAAAGTTCCGCCTGTGCAACCAGTAAAAATAAAATCTTTCTCCTCCCCTGGCTGCCAACCAGTAAAAGCTGACGGAGTCGTACAACTCAGGGGGTCTGCAGCCTCATTAGTTATATCTATGCTATTTACATTTATTTCCTCACCGAGGTTATTGACGAGCCTTAACCTTACCTCATCTTCAATAAAACTAAAATCTATGCACTCAAATTGTGATGGAAATATGCATTTTTGCGGCAAGAATTTTTGAAAATCAAATATTCCAAAATAATACAGTGCTCCGATTGTAAGTAGCATTACAAGAAAAGCCCATGCATAAGTAG
>DAOVKD010000182.1 GCA_030631975.1 Candidatus Woesearchaeota archaeon | reverse complement strand
TCGATAGCGCAAGCACCAGAAAGATTTTTGCCATTTTGCCTGTATAAGCCCTCTACAAAATAATTTAAATATGTCAAATCAAGTTGCAAATCGTGAGGAAGCTCTGCCTTTTTTTCTGCAAATGGAGCAAGCCTGCTAGCCAAGCCCCTTAAATCCTTGTTAAAGTCTTCAAAAAGCATTGATAATTTGTCAGATAAGACAGCGCCGTATTGCTGCTCTAATAATGTATGTTGGGGCATTATGTTTTCTGAGTGGGATTGCGAAGAAAATTCGCCAGAAGCATTAAAAGGCACATACTTTTCAGTACGAAAAATAAGAAGATTTGTTATTTCCTTCTCTGGAATTACTGCCTTCCAATTAACCTTCTGTAATGACTCATTAACTGGGACTAGTGAGAAATCCTTTACAAAAGAAGTAGTTTCTTTAATCAACCCCCCCAATTTTTCTCGGATAGAGTCTATTGTAACTTTAAATTCCATTTCAGAACTGGTTTTTACACTGTATTCTTGTTTAATTTCAGCAACCTTTCTTACTTGCCCTGAAAAAACATCCTTATAGGCCTGCTCACTTAAATTTTCCAAGGATTTTTCATCCAGATTACTTTTATCTACATAAAGATGCTTATCTTCTCCAAACAGCGCCGCAGTAATTCCTTTTCTTCGGCGCAATTCCGCAGACTCATTAAGATATTGCATAAGCCTTTCAGTTAAAAAAGCATCATATGTTTCTTTTGTTACTGATGCGTTTATGTCTTCTAAAGTAGCTTTTACTCCATAAAACACAGCAAAATCCTGCTGGGAGAAAAAAAGGCCTTCTAACTCTGGACGCATAATTCCTAAATCAGTTCTTAATTTTTCTACTGCTTTTTCTCCAACAACCTGTTCCAAAGACTCCCTTTCCTGAACCATAAGTGTATCAGAATGTCCATTACCTGTCATTTTTATTGCCTATATATTAAAATATAAGAACCCCTTTTTATATAAAGAACTGACTTATCTTATTTAAATTTTTCTGAGCAAAACTCTTAATTAAACAAATAATCAACCAATACAGTCGCGTAAGAGCCTTTTGGCAGTGAAAAGCTTATTGTTATTTTTTCCTTGTTTTTGTTTAATTCATCTTTCTCTGCTTTTATTATTTTGAAATCATTGATTTTCACAAGTGCATTTCTTTCAACGCCTTCAGAGCTTAAATCCGGAATTGCTCTTACTATGAAATCCCTAAGATTGATTTTTTCTTCATTTAATATTTTTTTAATTATATTTTCAATGTTTTTATTGTCAATTTCTGTTCCAAAACCGATTATTGGAATTTTTTTATTGTATATAAAGTTTGAACGCAGTGAAAACTTTATATGCTCAAGAAAATTACTAATTTTCTTGTTGATTGGCTTTTTATTTGTTTTAATATACTGCTCCAATGCCTTGTTGAACAAAAAAGACTGGTAAGAATGAATATAAAGTTTTAATAATCTGAATGATATTATTCTCAATGCTCCTACAAAATCATTTTTTTGCCTCTGCAGATGCTGATTAATTTTTTCGCTGTAATCTGAATTGCTTTCAAGTACTAAATCAACTGCTTCCTTAAAATTGCTTTTTATGATTGCTTTTCCTATTAAGGAATTATTGTTTGATAATCTTTGCTGGCCGAAATAGTTTGGCATGAAGATTTTATTATTCCCTGCTTTCTCTTTAATGTTTTTTATGTCTTTTTCTGCCAAATTCCTTATTGTTATTATGAAATCATTGCCTCTTAGGTTTCCGAGGTAAATTTCCCCATCTCCTTTGCCCAGATATTTAAGTTCAATGCCCTTTATTCTTATATTTTCAATGCTTTTGTTTCCTTTATATATTGAAATTACCTGCTCTGTCAATGCATTCTTGTCTTTATTTCCTGCAAAGCCGATGTTTTTTTCATTAATATTAAGTTTTTCAGCTATTTTTTGTATGGCTCTCAGGGTATTGCAGTTTTTTTTCTTTAAGAGAAAATAGGAATATTTGCCTGAATCATTTAGTCCAATATCATTTATTTCCCTTACAATAAAATCTTCTGGAAGTTGTTTTATTTTGTGCATAATTTTAAAGAAATCAATCTTTATTTATAATAATTTTTGAAGTTACTTCAATTGTTTTAACATATCCTCAACAGAATAAGTATTAATAATGTCTTTTTTTGCCGCCCAGCCTCTTCTTGCTGTTGCAATTCCAAGCTCATAGTATCTTAGCTCACTAGCTTCATGTGCATCAGTGCCTATTGACAGTTTAACATGGGCATTTATTGCTGCCTTTACATGAACATCATTTAAATCAAGCCTCTTAGGATAAGCATTTATTTCCAAAATAGTTTTTGTTTGCTTTGCTTTTTCCAAGACTCTGCCAAAATCCATTTCATAAGCAGGCCTGGAGCTTATTAACCTGCCAAATGGGTGGGCTATAATATCAACATGAGGATTTTCCATTGCTTTAATAATTCTTTGAGTAATTTTTTCCTTTGAATTCTTAAATCCAGAATGTATGGCTGCTAAAACAACATCAAACTCCTTGAGAACATTATCT
>DAOVKD010000154.1 GCA_030631975.1 Candidatus Woesearchaeota archaeon | reverse complement strand
TTTTTCTTTTTTTATCACCGCAAATTATTTATACTCTTTTCTTCTTATATAAATATGAAAAAAACAATAATAGCATTGTGTGTGATTTTTACCTTAATGGTTTCTGTAGGACTTGTGGTTGCAGGAAAGCAAACTAAAACAGAGAAAGGGGATACTTACAGGCATTTAATAAAATCAAATAATGGCATGCTTAAAATAATGTATGGTGTTAATCATAATTTTGATAAAGGATTTACAACAGAGCTAACAAAAGGACAATTAAAATTCTTAGAAAAATTTGGTGTGGAAGTAGAGGAAGTTGAGTTATATCAGATAACCGGAAAGCCTGTTTGTGGTAATGGCATAATTGAAGGCGGAGAGAAGTGTGGTGAACCAGGGTTGTCAGGGTGTCCAGAAGGATTTGTATGCGAAAACTGCAAATGCGTTGAGAAAACAGCACCACCTGAGAGGTCTTGTTATCCAAGTGTTCAAAAACCTTGGGGTATTGAAAAAGTGAATGGTGGTTCTGGCGGGACAGATGTGACTGTTGCAGTCTTAGATACAGGAGTTTACAGAGACCATTTGGATTTAGATGTTAGCTTGTGCAAAAATGCTACAAGAGGAGGCCCAAAATTAAAAGACGGCTGTAATGATTTTCATGGTCATGGAACGCATACCTCTGGAACAGTAGCGGCTAATGGTGGCGATGATGGCAAGGGAATTTTCGGAGTTGCTCCAGATGTAAATCTATGGCATATAAAGGTTTGTGTGCCACACCCGATTTATGATGCAATATGTTATGGTGATGACATAGCTAAAGCAATTAGATATGTTGCTAACAAAGGAACAAATATAATTTCTATAAGCCTTAGTGGGGATACTCAGGATTCAGGGATTAAAGAAGCCATAGATTATGCAGTTGGTGAAAATGTTTTAGTAGTTGCAGCAGCAGGAAATGATGGTCCAGCTGATGGTTCAATAGATTACCCAGCGGCAAATGCTAAAGTAATAGCCGTTGGAGCAATTGATTCCGCAGAAGCAGTTCCAGACTGGTCATCTCGAGGAATAAATGATGGCGATTATATCATAGAAAGAAAAGAAGTTGAGTTTGGTGCGCCAGGAGTGGCTGTAGAATCAACCTGGAAAAATGGCTGTTATAATACTATTGGTGGAACATCTATGGCAGCTCCTCATATTGCAGGACTGGCAGCAAAGTTGTGGTATACGGATGCAGCCACAACAAGAACAAAGCTGCAAGAACTGGCAAAACTGTATGATCTACATATAAAAGGCGATGACTCGGCAACCGGCTTCGGGCTTCCAGTAGCTCCCTAATTCACTTGCCAAATTAAAGAAAGACATTTTGATTTAACAAAATCCCTTAATAAGGGATTTTGTTTTATTGGGGAATAAGATACAATAAAAAAATGAAGAAAAAAACGATATTGATAATAATAATCTGTTTTATTCTTTTTTCAGCAACAATAATTCTGTACCAACAAAACAAGTTGCTTGTCTCTGAGGATAAGGAGACTCAAGATACTGTGATAGTCAATGAGGATGAAACAAATTGGCAATGGATAGAAAAACAAAAGAAATTGTATCAATTGTCTCCAACAGAAATCAACTCAATCTTGAAAGAACTCTTGGAGCGATTTTCCAATAAAGACGAGCGGCTAAAAGCCATAGCTATTTTACGGCTGGGCACGCCTTACCAGCTTGGTTGTTTAGGGGAAGAATCAGGACGAGATAATGACCCTATTTTTAGATTAGATAAAGCTGATTGCACGGTATTTGTTTTAACCACTGCTGCTTTGCTTCATTCCCAAGATTTGGAACAAGCAAGAGAAATGATGAAATTTCTAAACTATGGGACAGACAAAGAAATAACTTTTGAAAATCGGCTTCATTTTACTACTGATCGTAATATGGTTTCGCATTATTTCTCTGACATTACTGAAGAAGTCGCTGGTTTTTCTAAAATAATTACCAGAAAAGTGATTTTAAATAAAGTGAAAACAAATGGCAAGCGCTGGATAAATATTAATTGGGAAAAAGAAATGATTATAAAATATCTGCACAATGAATATATTACTAAAGAGCTTCTTATTGGTTTGCCTAAATCAGTTGGAATTGCCTTTGTTAAGGAAAAGTATTTTGAGACAGGGTTAGATGTAGTTCATGAAGGGCTTTTATTTAATGGAGAAATGCTTATCGCCTCAAGTTCAATAGAGAAAAAAGTTGTGGCAGAGGATTTTTATGATTATTATTTCGGCGAAGATGGTTCTAGTCCTAAATTTGACGGCATTGTATTATTTGACTTGACCTTATTGCATTGACAAGCTATATTTAAATAATGGTAAAGAAGAAGAAAAACAAAAGAATTTTAAAGAAAAAGAAAAGGATTATAAAGATTATAAAGAAAAAACCAGTAAGAAAGCAAAAAGCTCTTAAAAAAACAAAAAAGAGAGTGATTAAGGTTAAACCTAAAAAAATAAAAAAGAAAAGACAAAAAAAGATTAAATCAGTAATTCCTGAAAATGCTTATCAGACCAAAATAAAAGTAATTGGTATTGGAGGAGGAGGCGGCTCTATTATTTCAGAAATTGCTTCACAATTAAAAAAAGCAAGTTTTACAGCAGCAAATACAGATACTCAAGCGCTTAAAAGGATAAGCAAAAAATGCAGACGTTTTTCTTTTGGCAGAAGCTTGACAGGAGGTTTAGGATGCGGAATGAATCCTGATTTAGGAAGAAAAGCCGCGCAACAGGCAGCAGATGACATAAAAAAGATTTTAGATGGAGCAGATCTTTGTATTTTAGTTTCATCTTTAGGAGGCGGAACTGGTTCTGGCGCTTCTCCTGTTTTTACTCAAGTTTCCCAAGAGCTTAAAAATATTACTTTTGGGATTT
>DAOVKD010000165.1 GCA_030631975.1 Candidatus Woesearchaeota archaeon | reverse complement strand
GAGGAATTGTTAATTTTCTATTACTGTGCCTCTTTGTCTTACAACGCTATTAGTGGGGTACCCTCAATCCATCAAAGGATTTCGGTTCGCTTTACAAATATTACTCGTTCTTTCGGGCATCAAAGCCCTCAAGAACTGCGTCATACTTCGGGAAACAGGAATTCCGATGATGTTAAACACAATAAAATTTCCATTTCTTTTTTAAAAAGTGTGTATGTTTGTCCTTACGGACATATAGTCTTTTGCTTCGCCTTTCATATCAGGAGAAAAGCCTTTTGACGAAAACAAACAAAAAATTTATATACTAGTTATGAATATATATTCATTATTAAGAATATGGAGGTGGCCAAAAATGCCAGCAGGAGACGGAACAGGACCAATGGGTCAAGGACCAATGACTGGAAGAAGAGCAGGTTATTGCGCAGGCTATAACGCGCCAGGATTTGCCAGTCCAACACCTAGAATGGGTATGGGATTTGGCTTTGGCAGAGGCAGAGGCTTTGGAAGGGGCTTTGGTTGGAGAAGAATGGGTTTTGCACCAGTAGCTCCAGTTGCTCCAACAGCTTATCCAGCACAGCCAGTACAGTACCAGCCAACTAGAGAAGAAGAAAGACAAATGCTTGAAAATGAAGCAAAAGCTGTTGAAGAAGAGCAAAAAGCATTAAAGCAGGAATCAGAAGCAATTAAAAAGAGAATTGAAGAGCTAAAAGGCAAAAAATAATAAAGTATGAAGTTAAGGGGAAGATATGCCAAGACCTAGACTTTGCAGGAGAGTTTGGTTTCAGCCAAATATAACTTATTTCAAGCCAGCAGGAATCAGGATGATTAATTTAGAGGAGTCTGTATTAACTGTTGACGAATTTGAGGCTGTAAGATTAAAAGATTTTCTGGGTTTAGAGCAAGAGCAAGCAGCTAAAAAAATGAATATTTCTCAGCCAACTTTTCATCGTTTGGTTTTATCTGTAAGAAAAAAAATAGCTGATGCTATTGTGAATGGAAAAGCAATAAGGATAAGAGGAGGTAATTTCAAAATGGTACAACAACGTGGAATGGGAAGAGGAATTGGCGGTGGTAGAGGATTTGGGGCAGGCAGAGGAATGGGACAAGGCGCAGGTATGGGTATAGGACAAAGCAGAGGCAGGGGAAGAATGGGAGGCTTTGCAGCAGGTCCATCAGGGATCTGCAAATGCCCAAATTGTGGCTATGAAGAAGAAAAACAAAGAGGCGTTCCATGCGTTGATAAAAAATGCCCTAAATGCGGAACAATGCTGACAAGAGAATGAAATTTTTATTAAATAAGAATGAAAATTAACAAGTCAATAAAAAAAGCAGCAAGAACTTTGTGGAAAAGTGCGCCTGTATTATTAGGAGTCATACTGCTTGTTAGCCTGGCCAATACATTAATACCAAAGGAAGCATACACTATGCTGTTCAGGAACAGTCCTTTAATTGATTCTTTTATAGGCACTGCTTTAGGGAGTGTATTGGCAGGGAATCCTGTCACAAGTTATATTATAGGAGGAGAGATGTTAAAACAAGGTGTAAGCCTGTTAGCAGTAACTGCATTCCTCATTGCATGGGTTACTGTAGGCATAATACAGTTCCCAGCTGAATCAGTATTATTAGGCAAAAAGTTTGCAATAACAAGAAACATAACCGCTTTTGCGCTTGCAATAATTGTGGCTATAATAACGGTTTTAATAATGGGGCTACTATGAAAAGAAGCGGGCAAAGCTGTGCAGGATGGTATTTTTTTCTGATTGTTGTTATAATTTATATTATTGTATTTTTTGTTAAAAGAGAGGCTATAATGCCAAGCTTAATTTTCTTTATATTCATAATAAAAAAGATAATACCTGTATTTATTTTAATATTCGCACTCCTTGTAATAATGGATTGGGCAATAAAACCTGAGAAAATAACTAAATATCTTGGCAAGGGCGCAGGAATAAAAGGCTGGCTTTACTCTATTACAAGCGGCATACTTTCAATAGGCCCGATATATATGTGGTATCCATTGCTCAATGAAATGCAAAAAAAAGGGGCAAGTAATGGTTACATAGCGGTATTCCTTTACAACAGGGCTGTAAAGCCTGCTTTGCTTCCATTGTTTATTTATTATTTTGGATTAAGTTATGTTATAATATTTACATTTGTTACAATTGCCGCATCAATATTGCAGGGGATTATTGTTGACAAAATCATGGGGGCATCGTCAAAATGAAAGGGGTCTATTGTTTAATAATAAATATCAAAAAAGGCATTAACTTAAAAATAGGGGCATTAGGCAAAATAAAATTTGATAAAGGAATTTACGCTTATGTTGGTTCTGCACAAAATAATCTGAAAAAGAGAATTGCAAGACATTTCTCAAAAAAGAAAAAAATAAGGTGGCACATAGATTATTTGCTTAAAAATCCAAACACAAAAATAGAAAAAGCTGTTTACAAAAAAGCATCTAAACAGGAAGAATGTAAAATTGCCTGCATATTATCAAAATTCGAAGAACCAATAAAAAATTTTGGCTGCTCTGATTGCTCATGCAATTCACATTTATTTAGATTAAAATCATTAAAAAATTTAAATAATTTAAAATTAAAGGAAATATAAAAATGGCATGTAAATGGATTGATGTTTGTCCTTTAAGAATATTCGAAGAACAAGGCAAGCTGAATCTTAAATGGAAAAAGGAGTATTGTGAAAAAAATTTTAAAGAGTGTGAAAGATACCAAATGGAGGAAAAAGG
>DAOVKD010000107.1 GCA_030631975.1 Candidatus Woesearchaeota archaeon | reverse complement strand
GATACGTTCTTTATGGGATTCTCTAGCATTAGTGATATTACATCTGTTAAGCAGGGTGATATTACAGTAGAATCAAATACTATCACCGGAAAGATGTTTATGGGATATAAATTTTAGGTAAACCTTTCTTCTCATCATGCGTCTCTAATTAATAGGGGTACATAAAGCAAAAAAGGAGGGCTCTATTATGAAAAAAGCAGCAGCATTAGTTGTAATAATATTTAGTCTGTTGATAATATTGGAGGCCGGACAGGTCTATGGTAAAGGGAAAGGAAAAGGATCAAGTTCAGGAGTTGGTCGCAAGACAAAGGAGTTTCACCAAAAGCAAAGAATAGAAAAGCAGGAACATAAGAGAAAACAGCATGAAGAAAATAGAGAATTACGCGAGGATTTAAAAGGTAAGACTCCGGAAGAAAAGAAACAGGCACTAAAAGAGCATAAAAAAGTTCAAAAACAGGAAAACAAAGCCTTTAATAAACAACGGCGGGAAGAAAATAAGACTTTTTTGAGACAAAGATTTGCCGATAACAATAAGCTAACTGATAATCAAAAGAATAAAATTTGTAAATTCTTTACAAAACAACATCGTGAGAATGTTAATTTTAGAAGTCAAGAACAGAAAGAAAATATGGCTTTCTTTGAAAAAACAGTTAATGATCCTAATATGACTTATAAACAGAAGAAAAGAGCCATAAAAAAATATATGAAAGAACAAAAAGCTCAGGCTAAACAACATCAGCGTGAACAACATCAGGAGAGAAAAGAAGAACGTGAAAGGATACGTTTAGAGCAGGAATAAGGAAGTAAAAACTATGCGCAAATGGTTTTCTCTGTTATCTGTAAGGCAACGTCTATGGTTAATTTTGTCGGTGCTAATAATAACATTTATATTTAGTATCGTAGTCGTCATGAACTCTTCAAAGAAAGAGATGGCTTCGGAAACATTCAGTATGGACATGTCTATTCAGGAAATTGCTCCCAAGTTTGGAGTTACTGGAAAAGCATTGGCTCGAGAGCTTAATCTGGATCTCGATGCGCCAAAAACAAAACCTCTTAGAGAATTAGGAATAAAAAAGGGGACACTTAAACATGCCGTAGAGCATCTGTTATCACATAAAGATAGCACTCTAAAATATTATATTTTCGCTGCGTTAGTTTTCTGGGGGATCATTTTTCTGGTTAAGCTGGGACGGCCAGAAAAATCCGATGTAAAGAATAGACGCGATTGGTATCCACGAACTCCGTATATTCTTTCTCTTTTCCTTTCAGTAATCATGGCTGGATTCTTTTTAGGGAAATCACCTAATCCCATGGAAGGATTAGTCAAAGTATTCAAATCTATGATTGGGCTTTACCCTGACCCAATGGCTAAAGTAGTCGCTTTCGGCTTTTTCATCATACTCGCTGTTATTGGGAATAAAATGATTTGCGGATGGGCGTGTCCTTTTGGTGCTTTGCAGGAATTAATCTATAGCTTGCCTATTCTACGAAGGATTAAACAAAAAAAGCTCCCATTTATTTTGACAAATACAATCCGGGCAGGTCTTTTCCTTACCATGGTGCTTTTCCTGTTCGGTATCATCGGAGGACGCAAAGGGTTTGTTATTTATCACTATATTAATCCCTTTAATCTGTTTAATCTGGATCTTGAGAGTGTTAGCATTTTGTTGACTGTTATTATTGTTTTAGGCGGGTCGTTCATCATTTACCGCCCATTTTGTCAGTTCATTTGTCCATTTGGACTTGTTTCTTGGGTAGCTGAGCAATTCAGCATATTTCGTATCCGAATTGATAAAGATAAATGTACCCAATGTGGTGCCTGTATAAAGGCATGTCCTTTGGAAGCTGCAAAAGGCATAGTTGAAGGCAAAAAAATGCCGGCAGATTGTTTCAGTTGTGCGCGTTGTTTAAATGTTTGTCCAGTTGATGCTATCAAGTATTCCTCTAAATTTGAAAAAGGCATAACAAAGTAATCCATCCGACCTTACTCCGCGCCTCCGGTGCTCCGTAAGACAGCTGATTTTTTGTGTTAGATAAATGTAATAAGGAGCTGATATGGAAAATAAAGATACTATTCAATCATTGTTGGATTCACTGAAGGATGAAAGTTCGTTGACCCGGAGGAATGCAATAAGGTCTTTGGAGGAGATAGGCGATAAATCTGTCATTCCTGTTTTGGTGGATGTGATGTTAAAAGATGAGAGTCCTTATGTCCGCAGAGCAGTTGCAGTAACCTTTCAGGGAAAATTGCAAGATAAATCCGCAGTTCGTGCACTGATTGAAACCTTAAAGGAAAAAAACCATTATGTAAAGGGTGCTGCAGCAGCAGCGTTGGGGAAGATTAAGGACAGGAGTGCTGTAGGGCCTCTTTGTGAGGCCTTAAAGGATAAAGAAGCCCATGTGCGTTGGGCTTCTGCTTATCCTTTAGGCCAGATAGGTGATAAATCTGCAATTCCTGCATTGCGAGAGGTATTAAATAATCCACAGGAACTTGCTTCTGTAAAATGGGCTGCTAGTGTTGCTTTAAAGCAATTAGGAGAAGAGTGTAAAGACATTAATTCTGGATAACAAGACTATAAGAAGACTGGTCGGCATTTTTTTGCGGCCAGTTTGTTAAAATAATCAATTTATGTGGGTATTTATATCTAAAAAACCAGGCAAAATCCTAAAAAGGGCATTAAGACAGGAAGATGTTATATAAAGTGTTTACTGATTTAATTATAGTTGTGCATTTTACCTGGATATTATTTATGCTAGAAGGAGAAATAATAAAATGAATAAGAATACAAACAAAACTGATAATGCTGTTAAACTTTGTGCCGAGTGTTGGATATGTAAATACACTCGGAATTGCAAAAAAAGAAACGTCCTTTATTATATATACAGATTAGTGGAAAAAATTTGTCCTTGCTGTTACATGGCGAACAAGAAATTAAAAAAAGATTTCCAGAAAAGTAGATATTTTTGAATAACAAAAAACATTTACAATAGAAAATAAAAACTTCTAATATATGTTATGTATTGTTGGGTGAGATTAATGGTTGAGATTAGAAAAGAAGACAGTTCCCTTGACAAAATCATTTTTTTGTGCTATACTTTTAATGTTGTATGGGGATTTTATTAAACCGAAAGGGCAAATCTTAAGAGATTAAGAGACGCAAAGCCACGGAGCATATAAGCAAGCCGGGTTACCGAAGATTAATATCTTTGTGTAACCCGATTTTTATTTTATGGAGTAAATATGCAGGGGAAAAAGTTATTTGTTATATCATTACTGATTATTCTATTAATGGCTGGCTGTAGTAAGAGAGATACAGTGACTGAAACTATTAGTCCGCCTGCTATTTTGCATGTTGAGGCAATAAACATTACTTCCTCAGGAGCTACAGTTACATGGATTACTGATGAGCCTGCTACTTCTCATATAGAGTATGGACCTGATGTAATATATTATTCTGGTGTTTTTAACTCTAAGACTGTTACTAACCATAGTATTACTCTTGACAGTTTGTATCCATCTACTGTATATCATTTTCAGGTGAGGGGGAATACTGTTGGTGGGGATGTACTTGCTGATATTGACCGTACATTTATTACTCTTTGCAGATAAAACATAAATATAAAAGAATAAGTGTTTTAATATATATATAATATAACCGCTGGATTAATTTCGAGCGGTTAATTTTTCTTTACAATAAAGGGATTTTTATGCTAAAATCTCTTTGTATATATTTGCTTTTGGAGGATTCTATATGTCAGGACATTCAAAGTGG
>DAOVKD010000177.1 GCA_030631975.1 Candidatus Woesearchaeota archaeon | reverse complement strand
TCAATTCCAAAATTACTTTACACTTTTAAATAGCCTTCTAAATTCCTCTAATCTACGATTGGAGGTGAAAAATATGGGCAAATTAAATAAAAAAAAGAATATGCTGTCAAAAACCACCCATCACAGATGGGTGGCATGCCCCATAAACAATTTAGTTTATATTGGGTGTTTTTTTTCCAGATTAGTCCTCCCACCAGTCAAAGACTGGTGGAATGATAATCTTTCAACATTTGGGAATATGAAAAGGATAAAATAGGGTCTTAAGAAAGAAGGAACTAATGAGTTTGAAGACATAACTAAATACCTTGATGCTTTTGATTTATTGAAATAGGAAACAATACCAAATCACCCAGCTTTAACAAATTAAATAATAATTGATTGCCCTAAGGGGTTTATAGATGATAGGGAATAATACAAGTTATACTACTCTCGGTAGTGTCATCGACCCCCAACCATTGCATCACTTAAGCCTTTTCTTCCTCTTACTTGCTTTATAACTTTTTCCTGGAGTTCTTCCGGGAGTTTTTCATACATCTGGTCTATTAATGAAGAATTTCCTCTGCCGCCTGTTGCAGACCTTAAGTCTGAAGACCAGCCGAACATTTCTCCTACAGGTAATTTAGCTTTTATTATTGACAAGTTTCCTTCCTGCTGAGCATCAAGCAACTGTCCTCTTTTATTGGATATTAATTTTGAAATTTCTCCCAAGAACTCGGAAGGAGCTTCTATCCTATGGATCTGGTATGGCTCATAAATTAAAGGTCTTGCCATCATCATAGCGCCCCTAATACCTTCCCTTACAGCAGGGTAAACCTGGGCAGGACCGCGATGTATTGCATCTTCGTGCAGTTTCATATCTGTTAACATAACCTTAACTTTCAGGCAAGGCTCGCGGGCTAAAGGACCAGAGGACATAACATCCTCAAACATGTCAAGAAGCATTTCAATAACTTCTCCAACATGCACCTGGCCGCGTGCCATATCCATGAAAATATTACCTTTGTAAATATCCTTCACTTTCAAAGCATTCTTGCTGTCCATTCCGCATTCTACAAGTTTATCCCTTAATTCCAGATCTTTTTTCTTTATCCTCCTTTCCTGTATATCGCCTTTCTTAATTGCCTCGGAAATTGAATCTTCCAATGGCTCGACCTTAAAAAAGAACAAATTATGCTTGTTAGGAGTTTTTCCCGCAGCTTCTTGCGAGGGCTTTGTAATTGTTTCCCTATAAACAACAATTGGCTCACTTGTTTCAACATCAACTCCTTTTTCTGTCTTAATTCTGTTCTCAATAACTTCTAAATGAAGCTCTCCCATGCCGTGCAGCAGATGCTCTCCTGTCTCCTCATTGATCTCAATCTGTATTGTAGGATCTTCTTTTCCAACCATCCTTAGAACATCAATTAATTTAGGTAAATCACTGGGTTTTTTAGCTTCTATTGCCTTAGTGACAACAGGATCAAATATGTGGGTTATTTTTTCAAAAGCAGTCCCATTCTCATCCAGTGTTATTGTTTCTCCTGCATATGCTTTTATTCCTGCAACCCCGACAAAATTTCCCGCTACAACATTATCTACAATTTCTCTTTTTGCGCCATTATAGATAAATACCTGCTGTATTTTAGAACTCTGCTTTAATCTATTAAGATAAACATTAGTTCCTTTAGTGACAGTTCCGGAGAATAATCTTCCGGCAGATATTTCTCCTGCCTGCGGGTCAATAACAATTTTCGTTATGACAAAATATAAGGGGCCATTAGAGTCGCATTTTGTCAATGAGTTTCCATCCTCGCTTTCTAAATCACCATGCCATATTCTCGGAATTCTATAAGCCTGGGCATATACAGGATTTGGCAGGTGCTGTATGACCATGTTAAGCACAACTTTATGCAATGGGGCATTATCTGCAAGCTCCTTATATTTTTCTTCCTGCTTATAAGCCTCTATAATATCCTTAAATGTGAGCCCCTTTTTCTGCATGAATGGAATGGATAATGCCCAATTATGAAATGCACTTCCAAAACAAACAGAGCCATCCTGCACATTTACCTGCCATTTTTCACCATAACCTTTTGGAGCAATCTCCATGATAAGCTTATTTACAGCAGTGATGATCTTTAGAAAGCGTTCCTGCATCTGTTCTGGTGTTAGCTGCAATTCTTTTATTAGCCTGTCAACCTTGTTTATGAATAATATTGGCTTTACAAGCTCCCTTAAAGCCTGCCTTAAAACAGTCTCTGTCTGGGGCATAATGCTCTCAACAGCATCTACTAACACAATAGCGCCGTCTGACGCTCTCATTGCTCTTGTAACATCACCGCCAAAATCAACGTGTCCTGGCGTATCCAGTAAATTAATTAAATAATTATTATTATCAAAATTATGGACCATGCTGACAGCAGCTGTATCAATTGTAATTCCTCTTTCCTGCTCATCTGTATGGAAATCCAGCTTCAGGGCTTTTCCAGCGTCTTCTTTTGACATCATTCCTGCTCCTGCTAATAGGTTATCAGAAAAGGTTGTTTTGCCATGGTCAATGTGGGCACAGATAGCAATATTCCTAATACTCTCTGGCTTTTTCATAATTCTTGTAACCCTGTCAACC
>DAOVKD010000079.1 GCA_030631975.1 Candidatus Woesearchaeota archaeon | reverse complement strand
AGGCGGATTCAACAGTCAAACTGGACATATCTAAGGAGCATACCACAAATGCCTGCCCGTTATAAAGCTGTATTAAATTACTGCTATCCTTTACAAAAGGCGTGCAGCTGCTCAATAAATCTGTGGAGCCAACTTTTATGCTTGTCAGCTCTACCCTGTCAAAATCATCTTTTTCCAGCTCTCCAGAGCCGCATTTTTCCAAAGAATTGAGGTTTATTACATCTCCATCTCCTGCATTTTTTATATGGATTTTAAACTGTATTTTTCTTGTGGATGCTTCCTGCTCTATTTTTGTTATTGCAACCGGAGCTCCCTGGCTTGTTAATTTCCTGGTTCCAATTTTACAAACCTTCTCCCCTCTATCATTGGGAGAAGGATCAATGCAAACAGCTGGGCTTGCTTTTGTTGAGTAGGGATAGTAAATAGCAGCAAGAATATTAGGCTCGTATTTGTCTACTTTTATCCTGCTGGCAACAATGTTCCCGCTAAACTCTGCTGTGTCAAAACCCCCTTCTGGATTAAAATAACTTGCGCCTGGAAGATTTTTCCATTCTAATGTTTCTATACTTGGCATACTGCTAATAATATTAGTATCAAAACCACTTAGTTTAACATTAACTTTTTTTAAGCCTGTCCATTTGACCAAATCTTCTTCTTGAGGGAACGCCCCTTTGTTTTCTATCTCTACTATAACATCAATAGGCTCTGTTCCTTCTCCAACTAAGTAATTGTCCTGAGGGATGCCTTTAAGAAAATTTATCTCCAGGCCTTTACTTCCACTTACCTCCTTATATTCCCCATCGGATTCTACGCATCCCATAGCAGAAATGAGTAATAAAAAAACAAATAAAATTCCAGAACCTGTTTTAATATTTTTGTTCATATTAATAATATCAATATATTGAACTTTTTTCCATTACTATGCCTGTTGATATGCTAGAGGTATAGCCATACTCTAATATTATCCCCAGTGGGGTTGTGTAAGCGTCAGGATCGGTGATGCTCGTTGATGATTTGCATTCAACCCTAGCTCCCCCATCTTTAAGTCTTATTGTTCCATCGCCGCATTCCAATGACTTGCCTAGCAATGATGCGCTGATTTTTATCTTATTAAAGTCTTCAGGCTTTAATGGTTTACTTGAGCATACATCTTCAACCTTATCCGAGCTTATAACTCCGCCATTACCCTTATTCTCAATGTGTATTAAAAATTGTAGCTTATTATCAGGCAACATTTTTGTCTTTACTTTTGTTACAGCAACAGGAGCGCCTTGACCACCAGGGAATGTTAAATCTTCCACACTGCATCCCATTCGTCCTATTTCCTCCCTATAAATATCAGTATCAATACAAACATCACTTCCAAATATTGTTTTGTATGGGTAGCATACAGTCGCTGAAATAACTGCAGGATGTGTTTCACTTTGCTCGCCTACTCCCCCTGCTGTTGCAGTTACTTTTATTAATTCTTCATCACCTTCTGGATTGTACATAGATTTTCCTTTAATGCTAAATGTTACTTTATCAGATCCTGCAGTACTAACATAAGCCTCTTCAAATCCAAAAACCAGATATCCATTATTAATATCAGAAGCCCCTTTATTCTTTAGATCTATGCCTACTGAAAAATCGCTGTTTTCAAAAACCATTTCAGGAGGAGCATTTTCTGTAAATTCCATTGTAATGCCATCTGTGCCTTGCCTTACATCAATATCTGTGATAGGGGCATCATCACCATTTTGAGTGCATCCAGCAATAGCTAGCAAAAACAAGAGCCCTATTAAAATTGATTTTTTATGTAATCTTATCCACAACATAATCAATTGCCTCCTCAATTATACCCCCGGCTGTATCCACAACTGACTCTTCTGGCTCTTTTGTTCCCACAACTTTAAAGATTAGCTCATTTGATCCTGCTTTGTTTCTATCATCATCTACAGCCTCGACTTGGTAGGTATATACAACTTCTTCCACAATATCCATATCTTCTCCTTTCTCTATATCCTCATCTATATATTCATATTTGCTGGTGCCTGCTGCTTCCACCTCTCCTATTCTTCCATATCCGCCATCTCCCTCTTTCCTGTAAATAACATATTCAACAACATCAGCTTCAAGTTCATCTGAATCTGTATCTTTACAGCCATCATCTACAGATTTTAGCCATGCCAATTTTGCATCCTCACCTCTAGGGCTGGCTGTTAAACCTGTTGGAGGCTTTACAGAGTCATCCTCCACTTTCTCTATATTTACAATAGCTGATTTTTCTACAGTATAATCATATAGTGCTTTTACTCTAAAGAAGCCTGTTGTTATTGGCGCAGTTCCTAAAATCTCTTTCTTAGGCTTAAATTTACACCTGAACATTTTAAACTTTTCAAAATTCTCTATGTCCTCTTTTAAGGAATATGTATTGAAAAGGTCGCATAATTCTCCACATTCACCGGGAGCTGGTTTAAATTCCTTATTACAATCTGATGCGGGATCAAACTCAATGCCTTTTGGAAAAAACAAAATCAAGTCCTTTAATTTTGTTATCTCGCCTTCCCAGCCTTCCCTGTTTTTTAATGAAATCTTTAATGTGGGGTATACGGCATAAGTGCCCTTTACAGCAATCAAAGACTTTGTTGTCTCCATTCCTATTCCAACAGGTCCATTAGTGTAAATAGCAACAGGCTCTTTGTCCTCTATGCCATACTCTTCAAGAGGATCTAAATCTTCTCTGCGCATTGCTTTTCTTCTTTCATCGTCAATGAAATACACCTTTAAATAAGCCAAAGTTTCAAAATTAAAATCTGCAAAGGTTGTTATTGTATCAGGGCCCTCTGTTAAATAACCATCCTTAAATGCGCATTTGCTGAATGTGCAGGCAAAATCTGATTCATCATAGGTAATTACCTCAAATTCTTCAGCAGGATCAACTTTCCATGCATCCTTCCTCTCTTTATCCTTTTCTCCACCTTTTTCTGCATAACATCCTATTGTTATATAAATCGGGTCATCCAGTGTTTTTGCTTTTACTGTGCCCCATACAATTATATTTTCATCTTCATAGTATTCTGATTCTGCTGACTCCACATCCTCCAGATAAACGCCCAAAGGCTCGTACTGATTCTCTTCAACTTTTCCATAAATTGCGTATTCCGTTCTCATATTCATCCATTCATTGCCGGCCCCTATAAGCGCCTGAATAGAATCCCTTACTTTTTCTATGCTTCCTTTAATTAACTCGGTAAAAGAAGGTATCTCTAATTCTACGCCTTCAATCCCTGCCAGGTCTAACTTTTCTGCAAATGTGGGCCCGAGCATAATAAAATACCAAAAAACAACACCGGCAATTAAAATCAACGCCAGCTTATTATTGGTTTGCTCATAAACATAACCTAAAGATAAAAAAAACAGAATAGGAATGCCTGCTATACTCTCAGCAATAGCTGGAGAAAAAATATTGACTATTGAATAAATATACAGGTCTATAGCTAAAAGCGCAACTAGAATCCAATTTGCCGTAGCTGCATCTTCTCTTTGCCTTATGAAAAAAAACCAAAGGAGTAAAACGAAAGTGATATGGACAATTGCCATGGGATTTAATTTAAATGCAATACCTAATGAGACTATCAGAATAATCAAAACAGTAATCCAGGAAACCAGAGCCCTAAAACTTCTATCACGGGACATAAAAAAATAAAAGAGAGCCCATACACCTACTATATATGAAAATGATAAAACAAGCCGAAATAATTCAAAAAAAGAGTCTATGCTTGTTATGTAAAATCCTTTGTAATTTATAACTGTATCAAACAAAAACAAGAAAAATGCAAGTATAACATTAAAAGTGCCACCATGTCCTTTGGCTTTACCAGCTGCCCCGACAGCCACACCACCCATAAGACCTGCTCCTGTTGCTAACTTAGTCTTTACTCTTCCTAACTTTTGTGCAATTGGTCGAGGTTGAGAACCTTGTAGTTTACGTTCTTGTTTAAAACGTTCACGCTGTAGTTTACGTTCAAAACTTTGTTCTTTAAGACGTTCATAACGTTCTTGTGCGCCAGCCTTCATTCTTCCGCCTACATCTTGCGCACTGTTTTTTATACCTCCGCCTATTTCTCCTGCTCGTGTCCTAACACCTTCAAATCTTTTCCTAAATGCCATTTTTTACTTGCCCAATTAAACAAAACCTGCAGAATTCTTTCCAATCCACCTCTTTATTAATAATTATATTTCCTTTATTTCTACTCTGATCTCAACAACATCAAGCATTGTCCTTGGCCTTATCTCAATAAAGTTATTTCCTTCTTTTATATAATCAGGATCATCGTTATCATTAAGAGTTTTTGTATAACTCCTATCTTCTTGATCTATTGTGATAAATCTATTATTAATGTTTAAATCAGCCCTCTTGTTTTTCTTGTCATCAACAAACTCAATTGTCAAAATAACATCTATTTCCTCATCTTCAATATCATCTATCACACTCTGGTTTACCTCAAAATAGTAAACATTTGTTCTAACTTCTTTTTCTACAAATTCCACTTTAATTTGCTCTACACTATAGCTGCCTTTGT
>DAOVKD010000018.1 GCA_030631975.1 Candidatus Woesearchaeota archaeon | reverse complement strand
TTGTTAACTACTTTCTTAAAAGCCTTATAAGAATATTCTACTGGAATCAGGCTTTTATTTAGAGACGAGACTAGCATACTCTTAATACCATGGTCTTTATTTTTCCCCTCCACCATAGTCCAATGTATTAGTTTTCATTTTATAAATATTTGCATATACTGCATCCAAAAAATAGGGTTGTGCCTATTATGGGGGGGCGGACGGGAAGAATCATGTTTAATCTGAAATTAAAATGCTGAGTATTATAACCAAGAATTTTTATGCAGACAAATCAAGATGCAGCATTTTGCCTTGCCCTGCATGCGACGTAGTTGCATGCTCGCTTGCAGCACCGCTTTGGCACAGCCGATTAAAATATTTTGAACGCAGCCCCAAATAATCGTCATCTATTTACAGTTGCTATGTTTGGAAATGGCAACTAAATCCCAGAGGGGTATAGGAACGGTAGTGACTATATGTACGAAAATTTGCCATTTCCATTATAAACCACTTTTTAGAAATTGCATGTTTATTTTTTCTTTATTTTAATGAGGTCTCCTATAGTAAATGCGTCTGTTTTTGCCGCCTTTTGCTTTTCATACTTTTCTTCATGCTCTTCTATAAGTTTTATTTTGAGAAATCTCTGGATTTTTTTTGCAAGGCCTATGGAAGGCTCAAAATGGCCTGATTCTATTTTTTGTATCAAGGATTCCTTTTCACTTATCTTTTTTGCAAATTCCTCCTGCTTTAATCCAAGATGTTCTCTTCTTTTCCTTATTTTCTCTGCATAGCCTTCCACTATAATATCCATTACCTCTGTTTCTGGTTCTTTGTTTATGGTATTTTGGGGTATTTTATCAGAAATTTGCTGAACAATGCCAGTCACTTTGCCAAACTTGCTGCACTCGTGGCATACATTTAATTGCGCGTCTTCTATCACTGTTTTGTATAATTTTCCTTCAGAGCCGCACATATCGCATTTCATTTAATCACCTATGATCTGGACAACAATCTTTCTGTTTCTTCTGGGGCCGTCGAGTTCAAATACCATGATGCCCTGCCACATACCTAACTGTAATTCACCATCTTTAATAGGTATTGTTTCAGAAGGGCCCAATATTGTGGCTTTTATATGAGAAGCGGCATTATTGTCCATTCTATCATGGCGCCATACACCTTCTTTAACCAGCTTGTTTAATGCATCTATCGTATCCAGGCATATGTTTGGGTCGGCATTTTCATTTATTACTATGGCAGCAGTAGCGTGCATTGCAAAAACATTGCATAGCCCTACATTTACCCCAGATTTCTTTACTACTGCATTTATCTCGCCTGTTATATCCAGCAATTCCTGCTTTTTTGAAGTTGAGATAGTGATTATTTCCTGCATAGGGCGGATTAACAGTATCTGATTTTAAAATTTTTTCTTTTTTTCAATAAGATTTAAATAAATGCAGTTCTGAAATTGTATTATGAGAAGTTACATTTATATGGTTTTAGCTGCAATATGTCTTGGCAGTATTGGAGTTTTAGTGAAATTAATAGGTTCAGATATACATTTTATGACATTAAATTTTTATCGTATTTTCTTGGGTTTTATATTCCTTTTAATAGTGGTTCCCTTTATCGATAAGAGGGCATTTAAAATTACAAAAAAAGATGCGAAAGAATTCTTTATGATTGGCATAATATATGCTATTTCACTTTCATTATATACTACTGCCAATTTATTTGCACCTATCCAAAATGTTGTTTTAATAAATTATAGTTATCCATTTTTTGTATTAATTTTTGCTTATCTTATATTAAGAGAAAAAATTACTCCGACAAAAATAATTACTTTGATCATTGCGATAATTGGCTTATCGATTATAAACCCATTTCAGTTTGGATCAAGTAATTTTGGAAATATCCTTGCGTTAATCGGTGCTTTTTTCTATGGTTTTCTAATCACAGAAATGAGAAAGGAAGATAAATCACATAATATTGGCGATATAATGTGGTTCTTATTTTTTGCATCCTTGTTATTACTTCCATTTCCATTTATTTACGGTTTTGGGGATATTTCTAATGTAATTATATATATTGTACTTCTTGGATTTATTTCTACCGGACTTGCTTATTTGCTTTATAATCTGGCTCTTGAGAAGATTGAAGCGGAGATGGGGAGTATAATTGCAACTATGATAACTCCATTAGTCTCAATTATTTTAGCAGTTCTCATTATTCATGAAGCGATTAATATTAGAACTATGATAGGTGGTGCTTTATTGGTTATTTCGGGTATCTATCTTGAGATGCATAATAAGGGGTTGAAAAGTGAGTGATGATGGGGAATTTTTTGAGAGATTTGCTTTCTTAATTTATTTTCTTTAATAGCAGCCCATATGACCTATGAGTATGACCAACAGGTATTATTTTTTCTTTGATTAATTTAAAACCTATCTGTTGGAAATGTTTAAGAATTTCATTTTTTGTTTTGAATACCCTATATTTTATAAGCGGTTCAAGGTACTTTACCTTTCTACAGAAAATTGGTTTCCCTAACCGAATATTGTCTATAATAAAAATTTGTGTTTCGCTAGTTGAAATTTGTTCTATATTGATCGTCAATTCTTCCACATCCAACCATTGAATCCCATATCCAATAGTTATTAAATTGAATTTCTTTTTAGGTAGATTTTTTAAATTGGTTTGAAGAAATGAGACGTTACTTAAATGACAAGATTTCTCTTTTGCCTTTTTAATCATGCCTTTGCTTGCGTCAGTTCCTATAATTTATGCTTTGGGTACCATCTTATGTAGCTCTATAGGGATTATGCCAGTTCCTGTTGCGATATCCAAAATGCTTTCACTTTTTTTAAAATACTTTTGAAATTCATTTAATAATTTTATAATGACTTCAACATGATCGGTAATATACATATGTTTATCGTAATTGTATTTAGCATCATTAGCAAATTTTCCAAATAATTTGTCTTTTATAGACTGTCTTATTTTGTACATAAATATTCTGATAATATGTATTCAGAAATGGATTTAGTTGGATCAAATCCAAACATTTTTGGATATTTTTCATTGAATACTGGTGTGGGATTAACATCAATCACATAAGCAGAGTTACTTGTTTCAATTATGTCTAATCCCAAAATCTTAGAATTTAGTTTTCTTGAAGTTAATTCTCCTAATTTTATGACTTCTTTAGATACCTCAGGATATATGGCTACTTCTGACCCCTGGGATGCACTACCAAGCCATTCTCCTTTTCCAATTATTCGCTTGTAAGCTACTTGAAATTTATGATTTAGAATAAAAAGGCGTGTAATGAATTCCTGAGGTTTAATATATTCTTCTATATGGATTATATGATGAGAATGGATTAATTTAGAAACACTCTCTTTATATTCCTTGTATGTTTTTACTAAAAATACATTAAGTGCCCTGCCACCAGAATCCATTTTTATGACTTTTGGGAATTTTATTGTTTTTCCGATTTTAAGTGCCGCATCTTTATTTGCAACCAATAACGTTCTAGGAGTAGGTATACCTGCTTTTTCTAATACATTATTACCTTCGGTCTTGCTGTAATCAAGAAATGCGGTAAAGAAAGGATTAATGATTTTAAGTTTTAAGTTCTCTATGTGTTTTGTTATTTCCAGCATAAATCTAAGATTATTGTAAGAGTCAATATTACTGCTTGGATAGACTCGATTTATGTATAAATTATGTTTGAACTTTCTTATGGAGGGAATGTCTAAAACAAATTCGTTTATATTGATAGGTTCAACTTTAATACCACTTTTTTTAATGTGTTTAATAATGTTTTTATTAGTCCAATCTAAGCAATTATAAAAATAGCCAATGCTCATGCTAATTAGTTAGTACAACTAATTTATATTCTTTTCTTTTAAATGGGGCAAATTGTCTTAATTTTGAATGATAATCTTACATTAAAAATATCATTCCATGATAAAGATTTGCTTTGCAAACATTCAAGCATTACTGGTGTTTCTCCGTTTATTGTCTCAATAAAATTATGATTTGTTTGTGTTATGTAAAGTAAATTAGCTATCTGTTTCCTTCTTTTTGCTAAATTTCTTGTTTGTCCCAACCCCTCTTTTTATATTGAAAATAAGGGCAATGTTTAAAAATTACCGAGATTGACAACAGTCTATGAAAGTGCTTATAGTCACAGGATCACCGGGAACAGGGAAAACCACATTATCAGCCAAATTAGCTAAAAAGCTGGGTTTTTATTATATTGATGCAAATAAAGTAATAAAAAAATATAATATTTCAGAAGGTTATGACAGAAAAAGGAAGACAAAGATTATTAATGTCAATAAATTAAATAAAGCATTGATTAAGGAGATAGGCAATTATAAAAAATTAATTCAGAAAAACAAAAAAACAATTAATAAAATTTCAATGAAAAAATACAATGAAAAAATACATTCCAACAAAAGTAAATTAATCAAAAATAAAAAATTCCAAAAAAATATTAATAATAAAATTAAAAGAATAAAAAAAGGAATAATCATAGATTCCCATCTTTCTCATTATCTGCCAAGAAGGTATGTTGATTTATGCATAGTTACTAAATGTGGTTTAAAAGAACTGAAAAAAAGGCTGAAAAAGAGGAAATATTCTGAAAACAAGGTAAGGGAAAATTTGGATGCAGAAATATTTGATGTCTGCTTAAATGAGGCTAAAGAGAACAAGCATGATGTTATTGTTATTAATACAACAAAAGGTATTAATATTAAGAGCATTTCCAGTAAGATTGGTGTTTTTGTTGGTATCAGATAGAGTCAAAAATATTGCTCCAAGTGCAACATTGACAATAGACACAAAAGCAAAGCAGCTGAAAAAAGAAAAATTTGGCAAAGATGTAATTTCCCCTTTTGAGTTTGAATAGATTTATATATCCTTCTTCTGTTTTTCTATATATGAAAACCCAGCTAGCATCCTTGGATATGTATTTTGTTCTAAAGGAATTAAAAGACCTAGAGGGCTCTAAGGTAGATAGAATATATAATAATAGCAAAGAAGAGATTTATATCCAGCTTTACCAGAGTAATGTTGGAAAAAAGGTGTTAAGAGTAATTGTTGGAAAAACTATTTTTCTTAGTGGGGAGAAATCTGCTGATGAAAAACCATCTGGTTTTTGCGCATTTCTTAGAAAGCATCTTGAGGGTAAGTTTCTGGATTCTGTTGAGCAGCTGGAGCCTGAGAGAATATTGAAATTTGTTTTTAAGGCAAAAGATGAGATAAAGAAGCTTTACCTGGAATTTTTTGGGAAAGGCAATGTGATTTTGTGCAATGATGAGGATATTATTATTGATTGCCTGATACATCATAAATTTAGGGATAGAGCTGTAGTTCCAAAGGAGAAATACAAATACCCTAATATGGGGTACAATGTATTTAAGCTGCAAAAAAAGGATATTAGTGATTTGCTGAAAAAATCAAAGAAGGATAAGGTTGTCACTAGTCTTGCAGTGGAATTGGGTCTTGGCGGAACTTATTCTGAGGAAGTATGTTTGTTAAGCAATATAGATAAAAATTCAAGTCCAATAAAAATTAATGATAGTGAAATAAAAAAAATAATCAGTTCAATAAAAAAATTAATTAAGAATAAAAAAAACCCTCAAATAATATACAGAGATAAGGGAGCAGTGGATGTTGCGCCAATTGATTTGGAATTCTATAAAGACTATGAAAAAAAGGAGTTCTCTGATTTTAATGAAGCATTGGATTTTTATTTTACACATGAGATTAAGATAGTAAAAAAAGAAGACTCTGCTTATTCAAAGAAAATAAATGAATTAAAAAGAATAATAGAAGAGCAGAAAGAGACAATGAACAATATGGGGAGCAAGGAAGCAGAAAACAGAAAAAAAGCAGAATTGATTTATAATAATTATCAGCTGATTAAAGAGATTCTGGATGAAATCAACAAAGCAAGCAAGAAATATTCATGGGAAGAGATTAAAGAGAAGCTGAAAGGGCATAAGGTTGTCAAGGATGTTGATGTTAAGGAGAAGAGGGTTGTGGTGGAGGTTTAGGGTTTTTTAAGGAAGGGGGTATAACATCGCGATCGGCTGTTAGGCGTGGTTTTTCCGAAGGAAAAAAGTGTAACGTCCCGACTGAAGCGAAGCTAAGGGAGAGTTCGGGCTGGCTCAATAAATTAATAATAGTCCCCAGATAGTAGTTATAAAACGAAAGGTTTATATACCAGTTAATGCATATTAATAGTGTGGCATACGAAAAAGAAAGTTCTGTTGGAAAAGCATATGGATTTTTTCATTATGCAGGTAAAAATAGTATCTTAGAAGTATTACCTCAGATTAGAGAAGGTACAGAAACACCTTCAGAATTAACTCTCGATTTAGTAAGAGGAGTAGATAACTTAGATACTGAAAATGATTCTGCATTAGTTGAGATTGTTCAACAGGCAAAACGACAACATATGAACCATGCACTAAAAGCAACTTTGCCGCGCATGGGAAATAGAAGAGCTGCAAACTTTTTAGGAAATATTATGAATGGCATATATACTGAGTTGTGCGATAAATCAGAGCTATTTTATGCAGGAATTGTATATAAAAGGGGAGAACAATACGTTTTTAGAAGAGATTAAACCTTTCGTTTTCTTTATAATTTTCTGAGGCGAAGCCGATATGCTCAAAAAGCTCTGCTTTTTTGCGGGTACAAGAAATCTTGATTTCTTAATGCATCAAGAACAAGAATCAAAGGGCAGTTTTCCGTTAAAATACATTTATCTATGTTTTTATACAAATATTGTATTTATTTATACAAAAATAGTAACATTTATATACTACTTTTGATTTTATATTAGTTTATGGCTACCAACAAAAAGGAAACCAGCGCAAATGAATTATTTGAGTTACTTAATTCAATCTCTAAATTTATTGAAAGGAAAATTAAGATGTATGCTTTGGGAGGGACAGCATTAACAATCCTGGGCATTAAATCATCTACATTGGATATAGATATTGATATTGACTCACATAAAGACTATCAGTATATTTGTGAAATCTTTGAAAAAATTGGTTTTAAAAGAATTGGAACTATTCGTTGGCAGACTCAAGAGGGACTGTTTTTTGACTTATTTATGGGTTCAAATATTCTCGGAACAGAGTTATCGCCTAATTTTTTGGACAAGTCTAAATTTATAAAATCGTTTGAGAATATCGAACTTTATACGCTATCATTAGAGGATATAATTATAAGTAAATTGGCAAGGGGAGATCCTAGAGATTTTTTGGATATTAAAAAGATTTTTGAGAACCAAAAGATAAACCTGCCTGAACTTGTAAGAAGATATAAGGAAACTATGGAAACTTCCATAGTTGCAAATTATAAGCAAAAATTACTTGATTTAATTGAAATAGAGTTTAGCCATTGGAAGTTTCCATTAAATCGCAAATTGATCAATGAGGTAAAAAGATGGCAATAAATATAGAGAAAAAACTTTCTGAAGCAGGTTATAAGATGTTTGGAACTGAAAAAGAGAAGGAAGAATTAATTTTATCTATTTTGAATACCGAAGATATTCGCTATCTCAAGGCAATTCCTTTTTTGATATATAATTATAATATAAATCTAGAAAAAATATACTCTAAGACTAAAAAGAAGAAACTATTAGCCCAGATTATCTCTATCACAAAGAAAATATTTCAGGAGAATCAAATAGATAAACCGCTGCCAAATATTTCTGGCGAAGGCAACCTCAACGAAGAGGAATTTGAGCAAGAATTTAAAATGCAAAAACTAGCTTTAGAAAAACCAAAATTGATGATAGAAAAGCAGAAAATTTATGCTGAAAGAGATCTACAAATGCGGCTTTCTCAGATTTTTACAAAGAAAGAAAGGCAGATAATGAAAAGAATCTTGGAGGATAAGCCAGTAAGCAGAACTGATTATGAGTATTATTCAAGAAAGACAAAGAAGAAATTTAGCAGCATAATAAATCTTCAAGATTTTGCTAAGACACTATCTTCTAAGTCCCCAAAATATGATAAAGATTTGTTTAGACTTAAAAGATTACTTGAAGGATGGTTAGAAAAGAATGATAAACGTAAAGAAGTTTCAATACAAAGGTTCTTCATTTCAGATGAGACTCTTTCAATTTTCTTTCAAAAGAAGACTCCTATCCACTTAGAAGAGCAAGGGTTTAACACACAAATAAAATTAAAAGAAATTAAAGATACAGAAATTTTGGAACTTTTAGGAAAATATAAAGAGCATGATTTTACATAAATACATCTTAAATCTCCAGAGTGTGGTTCATCATCATTTTCAAATTCATATCCGCAACCTTTTTAAAACGGCAAGTATTACCTTGTATTGGACGGCCATAGGGGCTTGCTTCCACCCGTTCCCATTCCGAACACGGCAGTCAAGAAGGCCTCCGTTCCTAGCTGTGCTGTACTTTTGTTCGGGAGACTGGGGAAGCTGTCCCCCTTTTATATGCCACCTGTTTG